>CAXYWN010000049.1:0-10943 GCA_964292625.1 uncultured bacterium | reverse complement strand
TGCTTTCACCCGGTAAAATCTGCGGTTGGGACTGGGATCGACAACTACGCTGCTTCCAGTGACGTTTGGCAGCGGGACAGGGGCACTGAAATAGGGATCAGAATCATATTCCACAGTAAAGTAATCCGGTGTCACATCGAAATCCGCCACACTCTGCACAAGGGGATTCCAGCTCAGCGACCAGATGCCGTTTGTGTTTGTGAGGCTCAGGTTTTGCGGAGGCAGCAGCCCCAATATGTAGGAATATGTTGGGTTTCCCGAATAGGCGTAAGTGCTATTATCCAGGGACGCTTTGGCGAATGTTTGAACATCGTCGTATTCTTCCAAGTCCCCGATGAGGTTGGCGCTTCTATATATAACGGGCTGGCTGTGGTCCAGACTCTGGGGATAGAGGATAAAATCCTGCCCGTTTTGCCAGGCGGCCTTGATGGTGAGAGGAAAACGGCCGTAACTGTCCGCGTAGGTAGTCTGGAACCAGATATCGTTGGGAGTCACGTTGAAACTGAAATTGCTCAGAACAGGCAGCGTTCCAGGATTTAGGGGATTGCTCAGACGTTTTGGATAGATATTCCCGCCTGGGCTGGTATCCTGTTCAGTAGTGGTAATGGGGATAGCGGTGGTCTTGCTGGTCATGGAGATGATTCCCAAAACTGGATCGGCGGTGTTATACCAGGCCGCGAAAGCGGGGTCGGCCAGCAGAGTAGAGATATTGCAACTCATTTTCAGGAGGTTAGAGCCGCTCACAATCTCGGTTTCTATGTCGCCAAACCTTATTAAGTCATCTCGCTCAGTACCTTCAATGCGATAAAGCCCAGGGGATAATCCGCCCAAAGGTACGTTCATGTAGGTCAGCGCCCAGACCGGGTAAGAGTCGGGGCCTGCTGTCTGAGGATTGGCAATTATCACCATATATGAGAAATAGCCTGCAAAAAGGGATCCGGTCGGAAATCCCCCTCCCCGATTCTGGATGGCCGCATAGAATTTTGTGTCGGAAAAGCTGAAATAATCAGAAATGATATCCAAATAATTGGTGGATTGGTCATTGCTCGGATCGGTTGACACCCGCGTCATTTGCGCCGCACCAGGCATGCCGGTTCCGCTGTAATAGACAGGGTTAATCTTTACTGTATCACCTGAAACGATCAGCCCCAAATCCGCGTTTGATCCCACCGGAGCGTACTGGGCTTGCATGGTGCCGGTTTGGGCGTTCAGCGAAGAGAAGCTTTGTTCGGTAATGGCTGTGCCATTGTAATACAAGAGTTTATTTGCGGGAACCGGATCAACCGTGTTTTCCAAACGGACAGAAACCTGATTTGCCGCTGTTTTCCCACTAAAGCGGATATTCTGCCAATCGCCGCTATTAACCGCAAAAAGCGCGGAAACCAGCAGCAGGCAAAGGGACATGCTTATTGTTTTGATCATTTATACCTCATATTGGATTGTAACTTTTGTCTCAATATAAGCCAGAGTTCGCATCCGTCAAGATTTTTCTGAAAATCTCAGAATAGCATCCCAGAATTCAATTAAACTCCAATTGGAAGGGCAGCAGATTTCCCTGGGGATTATGCCGCGCGCTGCCATCACTATCACCCAGGATGGCAAAAACAATCAGCTTGAAAGTGTCGGCAAATTCCTCTTCCTCCAATACCTCATGAAAGAGCCGGGCTACGTGCTGGGGTGGATTCTGAAATGCTCCGCAACCAAAGGCGCTCAGCACCAAAGCATCGTGCAAATTCACCCATCCGATTCTGAGAATGGCGCGGATCTTTTCTTTGGCGGGTTCCACCAAATGGTCGGCGATTTGCAGCCTTCCCTCGTGTCTTTCCAGCTTGGGATAAGCAATGGCTGCAACGGTGATCAGATGGAGCGGATAGGGCTTATCAAGCAGATAATAGCCTGTTTTCTCGGAAGACCTGAAAACCCACAGGTCTGGGGAGTAAATGCCGCCGGATTGGTGCGGGATGGGATAGCTGAAATCGTGATTGCGCTTGACCCCGTAGCGTGAGGCAGCGTCCACAAACTGGAGCAGCGAGCTGAAGGCCGTGGACCTGCGGAAGATATTTTCCTCCTGGGTGCCGACGCCTTGTTCCACCAAACCGCCGGGGATTTGGCTATCTGCCATATTCAACACAGCAGGATTGAAACCGGCAACTTGGAGCAATCTGGCAGCTTCCAGGCAATCCGCCCCGATGGTGAAGACCTCCGTTTCGTAGCCAGGCTGGGCCGCTTGATGCTTCAGAACGCGGGTATCCGGAGTGAACACCGTATTGGCGCTGGCTGTTTGGATTGCGTCCTTATCCAGAGAAACGGTCTGTCCGTTGGCGGATTTGTAGATGCCAGTTTTCACAATCTCAATGGTGTTGGCATAAACCTCTCGCCTGAGGGAATCCCCAGCGTATATAGAATCACGATAACGCTGAAGCCACGAGGAATGATCCCAGTCCGGCAGCCTCCTCTTTTCCGCGGGACCGCCAGTTCCAGCCTGATCTAATTCGCCATTTAACATAATCTTGTCTCCTTATTCTAAGCTATTTCTGCCGTCTGATTTTGCCGTGGGACAGGGGCAAAAGTGTCCCAAACACATTTCTTTGCCCCTGTCCTCACTGTCAAGTTTTTGTGCCTTTAGAATCCTACGCGCTTGGCTCGACCTTCAAAATTCGTGGCGCCTTCCAAACATGCATATTGCCAGAGGTCAGAGCTCTCCAGAACCCTGGAACCCTCACGGCAACTGGCCTGATGGCAGGCGTTCAGAACCACATTGCGGATTTGCCCGCCGGTGAACTGAAAGCCCTCTGCCAAGGGCTCAAGTTCGATTTCCCTGGCTCCCGGGATGCTTTCGGGGAGGTGGAGTTTCCAGAGTTTGAGCCGGGCCTCATAATCCGGCGCGGAAATCGTCAGATTGTAATGGAAACGGCGGCTCATGGCGGGATCGAGGTTTGTCACCAAATTTGAGGTCACCAGCAATATCCCGTTAAAGGTCTCCAGCTCTTCCAGCCAGATGCTCTGCAGGGTGTTTTCGGCATTTTCCGCGCCAGACCTCGCGCCCTCGCTGCGGTGATGAATCAGTTGATCGCCCTCATTCAGCAAGAACACAGGATGGTATTTCTCCGCCAGATAACGCATCTGCTGAAACAGGTCCCTGGCCTTCTTTTCCGTGGCGCCATAATAGTAATTGCGGATATTACTGGCGTTGATCATCAGCAGCGGACGCTGGAGTTGATTGGCAAGCACTCCGGCGATATAGGTCTTGCCGGTTCCCGGTTCTCCGTGCAGCAGGATGTTGCAGCCGTTGTTTACATCCACATCGTCTGAAAGCGAAGCTCCTCTCAAGCCCCATTCCAGCAGTAGGTTCTGATTCGGATTTTTCAGCCGATCAATCACTGCCACAATGTTTTGCATGGCTTCCTTGGCCAGGATGAGCTGCTCGAGATCCTGTTCCGGCTTGATCAAGCTGAAATATTCCGTCTGCTGGAGGTATGCTTCGATACTCTCGTTTTTTGCAGCTGGAGTGGAGGTCAGCTTAGCTTTAGCCGCTTCAGAAAGGCAGAGTTCCTCAAAGCCAAAAAGAGAACTGTTTGAACCCAGCAAACCCTTCTGTTTGAGACAGTTATCAGTGGCCCAGAGATCGAGGAAACCCTTGTAGGCGGAGGCACCCTGGGTCAATAGAACGGCTAATGAGGCAGGCTCCAAATCCTTGCCTGAGCGGTGGAAATGATAGATCAGCAGCAGGCATCTCTGCCAAAACAGATCCGGGAGGCAAGTTTCGCAGAGCTCCTTAAAGGGCTGATTTTCCCCAAACTGATTCATCATGGCCAAAGCCTTGTCCAGGAGCGTGTTCACGGTTTTGCCATAATAAATCCCGCGAATGTTTTTGAGATCCGTCCTTAGTTCCGGATAATAATCAAACAGCGTTGCCAGGGCGTCACTCACAGCATCCTGGATCAAGCCCCCACTCCGCAGGCCACGGCTAAGCGAGGCAACTGCACTCTTCACAGGCGCCTTACCCAGGATGATGTTCCACAAGAGCCCATTCAGCCGATAACAGGATTGGAAAACATGGTTGACATCATGATGAAAATCCGCATCAGGCGCATAAGAAAGGCTCAGAACCTCACGATCTATCAAACTGAGCAGGATGCTGAACTTGTCTTTGAGGTTACGCGGCTTGGGCGGCAGGAAGCCAAACAACTCCGAACAGTTAAAGTCCGCGTTGTATTGGGTGCCTGAAGCGTGGAATAAATTGGCGATGACGCACAGATCATCATGCGACAGTTTATAGCTCTTCAATTCGGGATGCCGGCACAGCTCGGCAATCAAAGCATTCAAAGCGTCCTGATCCTGAGGCGGAAGCTTTGCCTCAGGTTCTTTGGATACTTCTTCATCGGACCCGGAATCATCACCATCCAAAACAAATTCCGGGAACATTTCCTCCCCACCCTCAGACTGTTTCAACATAGCATAGAGGTCATCCACGCGCGAACAAAGATTAACTAAAGCCATTTTTTCTCTCCTTACATTTTTCATACACTCCTATTATAAGCTCCTGGCAAAAAAATAGAGATTTATTTTGCTTGGTCGGCGTGACAGGGCGGCTGGCCGGCTTGCAACTCTTCTCAACACAGCACTCCGCCCTCGTTCGTGGATGTCCCGTTCCTGTCCAACCCATGCCGAGCTTATGTGCGACGCGAGCGAAAATTAGGCATGGGCTCAACAGAAACTGGCCATCCACGAACGAGGGAGAGAAGCGACAGGTATCCTCCTCGCTTGGCTCGTTGGTCCAGAAGTGGAGCAAAATAAACCCAAAAGCCGGAAATGGCCGCTGGGCCTGATCTGCCGTCGGGGTTGGCAGGAGGAGGGAATAAGGAGCAGATGCAGCCTGCAAGACAATTTGATGCAGCAGCGGAGTTCCCCATGCGAAACGAAGCCGCTTGACAAAATCCCCCCAACCAGAGATTTGTGATTGAATATCCCTTTTGGGGAGAACAATTCAAACTCAGCAAAGGAAGATAAATGACAGCGGACATTGAGATCAGCATAACGCGTGAAGCCGATCCGGAGGAGATTCTGGCCCTCTACCGACACCCCGGATGTTGGCAGGCGGACGTCAATCCCCGATACCTGGAAACGGTGCGCAAAATAGTCTCAGATAGCTTTTGCTTCATCATTGCCAAAGACCAGGGCAAAATCATCGGAATGGGCCGCGCCATCAGCGATGGGGTCAGCGACGCCTATATCCAGGACGTGGTGGTTTACAGCGAATACCGCGGCCAGGGAATCGGCGGACGGATCACCCAAAAGATCATCGATTTCCTCCGCGCCCACAATATCCAATGGATAGGCCTGATCTCGGAACCTGGTTATGAAAATTTCTATGAAAATCTGGGCTTTGCCCCCATGGCGAATTACACGCCGATGCTGCTGAAAACAGACTGAAGAACCGCCGAATATGCTTGACCTGAAGTCTCTGAATACCGGCCACATCCCCATGCTGCTCGATTTTCTGAAGCCTTATCCCCGCCAGAATTGCGATTATTCCATCTGCAATCTGCTCACTTGGGGCAAGATATACAACAACCAATATACCCTCTGGCGCGAACATCTGGTGCTCTACAACCCCCAATACGCCTATGTTTTCTTCCCCGTGGGGCCCGGCCTCAGTTCTGCTGAATTGCGCGAATTGCTGGACCTTTTCCGCGCTGAGGACGAAGAAGCCACGCTCATTCTCATCCCGGAGGATTGGCCCGATAAGAACCCCGACATGGAGGATTATTTCACCCTCAAGGTGGATCGGGATTGGGCGGATTACGTTTACTCCGTGGAGAGGATGATAAGCCTCAGCGGCAAAAAGCTGGCCAAGAAAAAGAACCTCGTATCGCAGTATCTGCGCGCCTATCCGGATTATCACGTTCTGGGGGTTACGCCCGATAAACACGAGGTGATCCTGCGCTTCACGGAAAAATGGAAACGCGAGCGCAGCGCCGAGGGAATCTATCTGAACACCGAATTTCAAGCCATCCGCAACACCCTGGAAATGTGGGACTCCCTCCCTGTGGATGGGATCATCATCTGCCACAGAAACCTGATCTCAGCCTATTCCATCTTCTCCCCCATCAACCAGGATATGGCCACCATCCATTTCGAGAAATTCGACCCCGATATGAAAGGCAGCGCCCAGCTTATCAACTGGGAAACCGCCCGCTATCTGAAAGACAAATACACCTGGCTGAACCGGGAACAGGATATGGGTCTGGAGGGACTGCGTCAGGCGAAAGTCACCTATCAGCCGGATTATATGGTAAAATTCATCACCGGCAAATAGCAGGTTCCGGCTACGGCCGGAGGGGGCGGGCTGCGATCTCTAAGCTTGTTTGGGGCGAAACGCCAGGCTGAACAGGTAAAAGACAAATTCCAGCATCACGATATTGGCGCCGGTGGGCAGATTGAGCCACCAGGAGAGCGCAAATCCACCGAGGGCTGCCAGGATGGCGATCAGGGCGCTGCAGATTACCGCGTGATCGAGGCGTTTCACCAGATTGAAAGAGGTGGCGGCCGGCAGAATGAGCTGGGCGCTGACCAGGATGATTCCCGCGGCCCTGAGGGTGATGACGATATTGGCGGCCAGCAGAATCATAAAAACACGATCCACCATCCGCACCGGCAAACGGTAAAACTCTGCCATCACGGCATTGTAGGACAGGTAGAAGAGCTCCTTGAAGAAGAAGATGATGAAGAAGAGATTGGCGGCGCAGATGATCGCCAGGTGCCACAGATCGGCTTTCGACGCCAAAAGTACGTTGCCAAAGAGGTAACTGGCCAGATCGAAGGTGTAGCCGCGGCGCAGGGAAATCAGGATGATTCCGAGTGCCATCGAGACGCTGAGGAAGATGGTGATGGTGTTGGCTTCCTGTATTTTACGCTTCCGGGCCAGGGCTGTGATCGCCAAAGCCACGGCAATCACGAAGATCAGGGTGGTGAGCTGCAGATTGAGCCCCAGCAAAAGCGCGAAAGCGATGCCGGCAAAGGCGATGTGAGAAAGCGCTTCGCCCAGATAGGAAACCCGGCGCAGGGTCACGAAGGGCGAAAACAAGGCCAGAGAGACCGAGGAAAGCAGCGCGGCGAGCAGGGCATAGATCAGAAAAGAAAACATCAATAATCCTTTTCGATGATGCGGACCGCTTCGCCAAAGGTTTTGTGGATGATCTCGGCATTCACCAGCTCGGTCTGAGTGTGGCAGTGGAGCGTGCGGTTGAGGCAGACCAGGAAGCTGCAGTATTGGGTGAGGGTGTTGAGGTCGTGGGAGATGGTGATGATGGTCTTGCCCGCCTCATTGAGTTCCTTGAGCAGGTTGAAAAAGCTTTGCACGCCGGGCCGGTCCAGCGAGGCTTCGGGTTCGTCCAGGACCAGATACTGGCTGTCTGAAACGATGGCCCGAGCGAGGAAAACGCGTTGCAGTTCGCCGCCGGAGAGGTTGCCCAGCATCTTTTTGGCCAGATCGGCAGTCTTGGTGGTTTCCATCGCGCTCATAGCCCTGTCCCTGTGTTGCGGTTTGAAACGACGGCCCAGCCCCAGTTCTCCGGCCAGGCCCATCAGCACCAGATCGATCGCCGTGGCGGGAAATTTCCGGTCGAATTCTTCGCGCTGAGGCAGGTAGCCCAAAGGATGGGTTTTCAACCACTCGAGATGCGGTATGCCGTCAATCTGGATGGTTCCGCTCTGCAGCGGCAAGAGGCCGAGAATCAGCTCGATCAGGGTGGATTTGCCCGCGCCGTTGGGGCCGATGATGGCGACAAATTCGCCGTCGGAAATCTCGAGCTCAATATCCTCCAAAACGAGGTTGCCCTCGTAGTTGTGGGAAAGGCCGGAAATGCAGATCACGGGGTGTTTTCCTTTTCCCAGGCCGAACGCATCCGGTCCCAATTTGTCCCGATCAGCTCCGTCAGGGTCTTAGCCCCGAAACTGGAGCCCAGGGGATCGAGTTCGATCATGCGCAGTTTGAATTCCCGCGCCAATACATCCGCCGATCTGCGTTCCATCTGGGGTTCCACGCAGATTGCCTCAACCCCGTTACTCCGGATCAGCTCTCCGAGGCTTGCCAGGTCCCGGGGTGTGGGCTCCCGGCCAGGCGAACTTTGCACGCTACCCAGGTTTTCAATTCCATAAGCGGCCTCGAAAAAGTGGAAGCTGTCGTGAAAGGTGATCAGCGGAGTGGCGCCCAGGGTTGACCGCTCGCCGCTGATGCGTTTATCCAGCGCGGCCAGCGATGCGATCAAATCCACAGCGTTGTTGGCGATCTCGTCGTTATGCTCGGGGAACATCTTTTGCAGTCTCTCACTGAGCTGGTGCGTAAGCTTTTGCATCAAAATCGGCGAGAGCCAGACGTGGGGGTTCCCGGTGCTATCCGCAACGGCGGTGCCGAGCAGATCCTGAACCCGGAGATGCTTGGCGCCCAGAGCGTCAAAAGCCCGCTCCATATCGGTTTCCAGGCCGAAGCCGTTGCTGAACACCAAATCTGCTTCACGCAGGGCTTTGATGTCCTGAGGACCCGGACTGTAAGTGTGGGGCGAGGCGTTGGCAGGAATCAGGGTCCGCACTTCAAAATCCGGTCCCAACAATTCCCGGAGCAGCAGCTCGTAGGGATAGATGGAGGCGATAACGAGTGTTTTATCTTTGACCTTGCCCGGCTGGCATCCACACAGGATCAGCAACAGCAGGGTAAAGATGAGGATGCTTTTTCGCATCTGACAGTTTATTCCATTTCCCGGAGCAATTGGATGAGCAGCCGCACGCCCACACCCGTGGCGCCGTAGGCATTGATGCCGCTGGCCTTGTCCTTGAGGGCGGTGCCGGCGATATCCAGATGCAGCCAGGGTTTATTGCCCACAAATTCGCGGATGAAAAGCCCGGCTGTGATCGCTCCGGCGAGGGGTCCGCCGCTGTTCTTGAGGTCGGCGATCTGGGATTTTATCAGCTCCAAATAGGGTTCGTGAGTGGGCAATTGCCAAATCTTTTCCCCGGTGAAATCTGACGCCATTTGCAGCTTGGTCAGCATCTTTTCATCATTGGTGAGAACTGTGGTGATCTGGTTTCCGAGGGCGCCGACGGCCGCTCCGGTGAGGGTGGCGATGTCGATTATACTGCTAACCTTTTCGCGGCTGATGGCGTAATGGATGGCGTCAACCAGGGTGAGGCGGCCTTCCGCGTCGGTGTTGATGACTTCGATGGTCTTGCCGGACATGCTGCGAATCACGTCGCCGGTGTGGTAGGAGGCGCCGGAAATCATGTTTTCACAGGCGGCGATAACGCCCAGAACGTTGACCTTCAGCTTGAGGGTGGCAATGGCGGTGAAAGCTCCGATCACGGCTGCGGCTCCGGCCATGTCGTTCTTCATATTGACCATGCCTTGTGGCGTCTTGATGCAATAGCCGCCGCTATCGTAGGTGAGTCCTTTGCCGATGAGGCCGATGGTTTTGGCCTTGGGATCGGGATTGCCGAGATAGGACATCAGAATCAGGCGGGGTTCCTGTTTGGAGCCTTTGGCAACTGCCATAAAGGCGTCCATTTTGAGGCGTTTAACCTTGTCCATACCAAAGACGTCGATTGAGAAACCGAATTGGAGAGCGGCTTTCTTGGCCACGTCTGCCAGGGTTTCGGGATAGATCACATTGGCGGGTTCGTTCACCAGGTCGCGGGCGAGGATGGTGGCTTCGGCATAGATGCGGCCTTCCAGGATGCCACGGTTGATGTGGCGGGTGCTTTTGGCCTTGACGGACAGGTGAACGGCTTCCAGGCTGGGACCTTTGCTGTCACTGAGATATTTGTCGAATTTATATTCGGTGAGCAGCGCCGCTTCAGCCAGGATGTGCCCCAAATTGATTTCTCCGACAGGATTGCTGAAACTGGGAAACACACAGGCTTCCCGGGCGCCCAGCTGGAGGGCGGAGCGAAAACAGGCGGCAAAGAGTTCGCGCAGCTTGGAGCTATCCAGATTGTGGGGATTGCCCACCCCGCAGAGAATGATGTTGCTGCGATGGCCGTTATGCACCATCGGAAAACTCTTCAGGTTTTTGTATTCAAAGGTGTAATCATCTTGTTTGACGATCACTTCGACGGCTTTTTTGATGCTTTCTGACAGGTTTTCGATGCTGTGAAAGTCACCTTTTTCTCCGTGCATGATGATCACGGTGTCCATATGTGCGCAAGGTTTGCGCAGCAGGTCGATCTTCATTGGTTTATCTCCTATTTATCTCTAATATCTAAAATTCTTCGCTGAGGCTGAGATAGAAAGTTGGTTTGGAATGGGTTTCCAAATCCGTGAGCCAGGTGATGTCCAGGCTCAGGACCACATAGCCCAGGTTGAGGCGCGGGCCGAATCCGTAGCCCAGTTTCAGGTCTTTGAGTTTGCTGCCGTCCATGGGCTGGAAGTCTTTATAATCGTCGAAAACGGTGCCCAGTTCGGCAAAGATGCTGCCCCGGATGTTGGGAATGGTGAGGGGGATCGGAAAGGCCATGCTGATGTAGTCGAAGAAGGGGAAGCGGAATTCGGCGCTGGCCACGGCTTTTTTGCTGCCGCTGAGGTTTTCCTCGAGAGCTCTGATCCCATAGTATCCGCCCAGCCGGAAACGCTGGGGATATCTGCCCAGACTGATTCCCGCGATGCCTCTGAGGGCCAGGGAATAGCGTTTGCTGAAGAGCGTGTAGCTGCGCCAGTCAATATAGTTGGTCACATAATCGATTTTGCCGTCGGCGAGGGTGGTGTTGAGGTCGTAGAACAGCCGCCAACCCAACAAGGGGCCGGTGGAGCCGTAAAGTGCGTTGTCGTGAACCACTCTCAGGCCAGGGGTATAGACGTAGGATTTGTCCTCATCCAGCGGCAAGCCCAGGCTGTCCCCAACCAGGTAGAGATAGCGCGCACGCTGGTAGGGCATATTGTCAAATTCCACCCT
>CAXYWN010000048.1:0-11142 GCA_964292625.1 uncultured bacterium | reverse complement strand
GTCATCCTCGCGCACCGACAGGAAAATGTGGTAGCGGATGTCGTCCGCGCCGTTGCCCCAGCGCAGGTTTTCCGGTTTCAGACCATGGCCCGCGCAGGCTGCCAGCCGCGAGTGCAGTTCAGCCGTGAGGGGCGAGAGATAACGGTTCAGGTGCACAGACTCCATCCGCTGCAGATATTTCTCTTTGATGGCCTGATAGGGATCCAGGCAATTCTCGTTGAGGCACATCATCCGCCGCTTGAGCGGAACATCGATCAGGGATGGCTGTTTGCCCGCCAAATCGCTGCGAAATAAACCAGACATTTTCAAAACTCCTTTTGCTGCTGATAATATAACTCGGTATAATGTGTCGCCCAAACTTGCTACTTGGCGTAGCTGTAACAAGTGGGGATAGGTTGATGATTGGCGGCGAGTTACGCTGGACTGAGCTTAGACTTTGTCACACCGACATTTGGGACGTAACATAAAATGAGTCCCAGCGGGACGGTATTTCAGATAGAAACACGTTCCACAAATCTTCCTCTGAGTCCCAGCGGGACGGCATTTCAGATAGATCCCATCGAGACGACATTTTAGATAGATCCCATCGGGACGACATTTTAGATAGCTCACATGGATATTTCACATTCACCTCGAGTCGCAGCGGGACGATATTTTAGATAGAAACCCAGAGCCAAGCACCAGACAGAGTCCCATCGGGACGGCATTTCAGATAGGCCCCCTCGGGACGGCATTTTAGATAGACCCAAGCGGGACCACATTTCAGATAGAATCTAACCCTCAGGTTCGTGAAATACATATTGTTTGTCATAATCGACGCTGTACTTTGTCAATAACGCCTCATATTCGCTGGCAAATGACTGTCGCTGATGATGCTCTTTTTGATTTTTGATATAATCCCTCGCTGCTCCCAATCCGCTTTGGGATACGGAAAACGCTCCAAATCCCTGCTGCCATTTAAATTTGCCATACGCCCAACCTTTTTCATTGATAAACCGGGATGTGTTGGCTTTGATTTTTTGGGCAAATTCAGAAACCGAAAGGGTGGGGTGTAAGCCTATCAGAATATGGATGTGATCTTCCGTCCCGCCTATACATTGCAGGAAACAATTCAGCTCTTTGATGATTCCTGCACAGTATGCATACAGCTCTTTTTGCCTCTCTTCTGTCAGATGCCGCAATCTCATTTCCGTGGCAAAAACATAGTGAATATATATTTGTGTGTAGGTATTGGGCATATTGTTCTCCTTTTTCATAAGATAAAGCTTGCGAAGTATGAGTCCCATCGGGACGGCATTTTAGATAGCTCACATGGATATTTCACATTCGCCTCGAGTCCCAGCGGGACGACATTTTAGATGGGTATACGTTTCTAAGAGGTTCATTATTTTCGATCCCTTGTTTTCTGTCTATCTAAAATGTCGTCCCGATGGGGTCTATCTGAAATGTCGTCCCGATGGGGTCTATCTAAAATGTCGTCCCGATGGGGTCTATCTAAAATGTCGTCCCGATGGGGTCTATCTGAAATGCCGTCCCGAGGGGACTCAAACGGTCGTGTGCCATACGCATGTTTCTATCTGAAATGTCGTCCCGATGGGACTCGGAGGAGGGTTTGTGGAACGTGTTTCTATCTAAAATGTCGTCCCGAGGGGACTCAGACTGCACCAGATCTGCGAAGATTCCGACCTTTTTTCCCAAGAATACCCAGAAGCAGCCTAATATGGTTTAGAGATTTGCACGGTCTCCAAATCGGTTTACGAATGGAAAACAACTTTTCCGCTTGACAGAAAACAGGCGTTGGTCAAATGTTTGCTTATGAAGGTGGAATTGGCTTTTTTAAGCAGCTGTTCCGCCGGAAAAAAGGTATGGGGAGACGATCATGCGCAAGACGAGTATTTGCTTGATGGCCATTTTGATTTTGGCCAGCATCGTGCTGCCTTTGACGGCGGCAAAAAGAGAAAGATATAGGCCTCCGCGGGAGGTCTGGGTTGCCAATGAGCAGGAATTTCTGGAGGCGATCGCGCCGAACACGACCATCCGTTTTGAATCCATGTTGCGGCCTTATCTATCATTCACGGATGAACATAGCGAAATGACGTCGCGTTATGTGAATTTCGAAGAGGTTTACGACGGCGTGCAACTGGTGATCCAAGGCGTGCAAAATCTATCGATAATCGGTGACCCCGACACAAGTATGCAAATATTGACCGTTCCCCGCTACGCGTATGTGCTGATGTTCAAGAATTGCAAAAACCTGAGCCTGGCGAACCTGGACTGCGGCCATTATGATGAAGGCTACTGCACGGGCGGAGTGCTGGGTTTTGAAAACTGCGATGGGATAGATATCAGCAACTGCGATCTCTGGGGCTGCGGAACCGAAGGGATATCGCTGTGGAACTCATCCGGACTGGATTGTTCCAACACCACGATCCGTGACTGCAGCTATTCCATCCTCTCTCTTTACGACAGCCGGGAGATCCAATTCAGCTACTGCGTGATGCGCAACAACCGCGAGTTCACCCTCATGAACTTCATGAACTGCCAAAAAGTAGGGTTCAACAATTGCGTGATCTACGACAATACTTCTGAAGACAGTTATGGAAACGGCTATCTGATCTATGCCAACGGCTCCGGTATTTCATTCATTGAATGCGCCATTTTCAACAACAACGTGAGCGAACTGATGAACACCGGGAAGGGGATCAGCTTCAAGAATTGCACCATCTTTGGCAACCAAAATTGGGCTTACGTGCCAGGCTATGACGAAGGCCGGGCGGAAGACGGATTTTGGGAACACGATGAGGAGTGGTAAGCTATAGGATCCCGGCAGCCGGCGATAAGGCAGAGCTGGACTGGAGCAGCACGGTGCTCCGACAACTCAATTTTTAGACAAAACGAAAACCCGGGAGCAAAATCCCGGGTTTCATATTTGTTGCCATGATCTCAGGAAATCTTACTTGTTGAGATCCTTGGCTTTGATATTGTCTTTTTTGGGTTTTACGGCTGATTCTTCCACAAACTGGATGATGGCCATGGGGGCGGAATCGCCTCGGCGAAATCCGGCTTTGATGACGCGGGTATATCCACCCGGGCGTCCTTCAAAGGCTGGCGCGATCTCGGTGAAGAGTTTCTTCACCAAAGTTCTGCTGCCGAGGATGCTGTAGGCCAGACGGCGGGAGTGGACGGTGTCGTTTTTGCCGTAGGTAACCACTCGTTCCACAAAGCCGCGGAGTTCCTTGGCCTTGGCGAGGGTGGTGGTAATCTGGCCGTGCTCGACCATTGATTTCACAAGGTTACAGATCATCAGGCGGCGCGCGTCGATTTCGCGTCCGAATTTTCTTCCTACTAGTCTATGTCGCATTTTTTACCTTCTTTTTGGAGGGAGGAACTGGTTTGCGGGGCGGGGTAGGCGCCTCATTAGCGGGCTCTTCAGGAGCGGGTTTTTCCTCCACTTTCAGTTCTTCAGGTTCTTCTTCTGTTTTGATGCCGCGGTTTCTGGCGTCGCGGATCTGGCTATAGATGCCATCCACGTCCATGCCCAGATGCAGATCGTATTTTTTGAGTGATCTCTTCCAAGGATTTATTGCCAAAATTGCGGAACTTGAGCATCTCGGCTTCGGTTTTGGAGACCAGCTCTCCGATTGTCTCGATTTCTGCTGCGGAGAGGCAATTGGCAGCGCGGACGGTGAGCTCAATCTCGCGCACGGGCAGGGAAAGAATGCGTTCCTTCTCTTCCAGTTCGGGATCAAGATGGATGTCGCGGATGTATTCCGGTTCAGTTTCGAAACGGCAGATCTTGCCGACCATGTCGCGCAGGATCTTGGCGGAGAGAAAGAGGGCGATGATGGGCTCAGTCGAGCCATTTGAATGGATCTCGAGAATGAGCTTATCATAGTTCATGCGCTCTTTCACGCGCTGGTGGGTGACGCTGAAATTGACCTTGAGGATGGGGGAATAGACGGAATCGATGGGAATGAAGCCAATTGGCTTGTCATCGGGATTTTGGCGGTCGGCGGAGACGTAGCCGCGGCCGTTGCCGATAATCAGTTCCATCTTAAAATCCACGTCCTCGGTAACTTCCAACAGGTAGAGATCCTTGTTGACAATCCGGATGTTGGGATTATCCTGGATCTTGGCCGCTGTGACGACACCTTTGCCCTTGTGCTCAAGAACAACGGTGACTTCATCCACAGAAGTGGAATGGATCACCAACTGCTTGAGGCGCAGGATCAGGTCGATGTAGTCCGAATTGGTTCCGGGAATCGCCGTGAATTCGTGGTGCAGACCTTCGATGCGGACAAAGCGTACAGCCGAGCCCTGGATCGAGGATAGGAGCACCCGACGCAGCGTATTGCCGATCGTGGTCCCAAATCCGGGTTCCAGCGGGCCGATCTCGAATCTGCCGTAATGGGGCGAATAGGTTTCCCTGTCGTATTCCACGTTTTCTGGCATTTGCAGGGGTTCCAGGTATAGCATATTGACTCCTTGCTGGGATCAGCGATTATTTGGAGTAGTACTCAACAATAAGGCGCAGGTCGGCAGTGTTGGGAATTTCTGACGCTGGGGGAAGGTTCACGAACTGCCCGCGCATGTTGTCCTTATCCACGGAAAGCCAAGGAAAGGGAGAGCTGGCTCCGGAGTTTTCCCAAGCTTCCACCAAAGGTTTGATGCCTTTGCTTTTAGGCCTGACTTCAACGATGTCGCCATCCTTGAGCAAGTAGGATGGGATGTCCACTTTTTTGCCGTTGACCATAAAATGACCATGGTTAACGAACTGGCGGGACTGCATCCTGGTGGTGGCGAAACCGAGGCGGTACACGGTGTTATCCAGTCTCCGCTCGAGGAGCTGAAGCAGGTTGTCGCCGGCAACGCCGCCCATTTTGGCCGCTTTCACGAAGTAATTGCTGAATTGCTTTTCCAGCAAGCAATAGATGTTTCTAAGTTTCTGTTTTTCGCGCAGATGGATGGAATAGTCGCTGGCTTTCCGGCGCATGTTTCTGCCATGCTGTCCCGGGGGGAATTTGCGCTTGCTCAGTATCTTGTCGTACTTGACGGTGCCGAAGATGTTTTCGCCAAATTTGCGGCAAAGCTTCGCACGTGGTCCGGTGTATCTTGCCATAATCTCCTCGCTTATATCCTTCTGGTTTTGGGCGGCCGGCAGCCGTTGTGGGGGATGGGAGTCGCATCTTTGATCATGGTGACTCTCAAGCCCGAAGCGTTAACCGCACGGATGGCTGATTCTCTTCCGCTACCGGGTCCCCGAACGATAACACCCACGCGGGTGATACCCATATCAAGGCCGGCTTTGGAAACTTCTGTGGCAGCCAGCTGGGCAGCAAACGGCGTGGATTTACGGGAGCCTTTGTAACCGACTCTTCCGCCGCTGGACCAGGTGAGGACATTTCCGGAACGATCGGTAAGAGAAACGATCGTATTATTGAAGCTGGAGTGGACGAACACGATGCCTTCATCAAAGGTGAGGCGAACGCGTTTTTTCTTGGTTCTTGTTTTCTTAGCCATTTATCTCTTCACTCCTATTTTTTCTTCTTAACAGCACCGGCGCGTGGTCCCTTGCGGGTGCGGGCATTGGTGTGAGTGTGCTGACCCCGGACGGGCAAACCACGTTTGTGGCGCATGCCGCGGTAGGAGCCGATCTCCATCAGGCGCTTGATGTTCATGGCCACCTGGGTGCGTAGCACGCCCTCGACCACATAATCGTTCTGAACTATATCACGGATGAGCTTTTCCTCTTCGATCGTGAGGCTTTCCACCTTCTTGGTCGAATCGATATTAGCCTTGCGGCAGATATCTTTGGCGATGGTGGGGCCGATCCCGTAGATATAGGTGAGGCCGACGAACAGACGTTTGTTCTTGGGAATTTCTATACCTGCAATGTGTGCCAAATTGGTCCTCCTTAACCCTGTCTTTGTTTATGTTTAGGGTTGGAGCTGCAGATAACACGGATCACGCCGTGGCGTTTGATGATGCGGCAGTCTTTACAGACTATCCGTACTGATGATCTCACTTTCATTATCGTCTCCTTGCAAGAGTGCAGTGCTACTTGCAATGTTGTTATTTATAGCGGTAAGTAATCCTTCCGCGGGAGAGGTCGTAAGGTGAAAGTTCCACCTTGACCTTGTCACCGGGCAGGATCCGGATGTAGTGCATCCGCATTTTACCGGAGCTGTGGGCCAGAATTTCGTGGCCGTTCTCCAGTTGAACTTTAAAAGTAGTATTGGGAAGGGCGTCGGTGACGATCCCTTCAACTTCTATAACGCCGGCTTTACTCATAATATGCTCCTTCAGGCCTGGGTCAGGATCTCAGCCTGGTCATCCGTAACGAGGATGGTATGCTCGAAATGAGCTGACAGGCTTCCGTCGGCTGTGTAAAATTCCCAGCCTTTTTCCCTGACACGATTGGTGCCGATATTGACCATGGGTTCGATGGCGAGGGTCATTCCAGTTTGGAGGCGGGGTCCCCTGCCGGGATTTCCGGAATTGGGAATCTGGGGCTCTTCGTGCAGCTCGCGTCCCACACCGTGTCCGGTGAGGTTGTCCGCCACAAAATAACCCTGCTCCGCCACGTAGGATCCGATGGCATAAGAGATATCGCCGACCCGTTGGCCGGCTCTGGCTGCATCAATTCCCCGGCGCAGGGCTTCAGAAGTAACCTCCATCAGTCGGCGCGCTGCGGCAGAGATTTCGCCCACGCCATAGCTGCGGGCCGCATCGCCATAATATCCGTCTTTGACTGCGCCAACATCGATCCCGATGATATCGCCTTCTTGCAAGATCACCTTCTTGGAAGGGATTCCGTGCACGATGCCGGAATTGGGCGAGGTGCACAGAGTTCCTGGAAAAGGTTTCAGACCGGGGACAGTGTAGCCTTTGAAGGCTGGCTTGGCATCTCTGGCCGTGATGAAATCATGGGCAAAGACATCCAGGTCCCAGGTGCTGACTCCGGGCACGATCAGCTTGGCCAGCTCATCCAGCAGTTCGCCGATGATGCGGCAAGAGGCGCGCATTTTATCCAGTTCAGCAGGTGATTTGCGTATAATCATGATCAGCTTGAGCGTCCGCGGAGCTTTCCTTTCTTCATAAATCCGTCATAATGGCGCATCACGAGGTGGGATTCGATCTGACGCAGGGTATCCAGCGCCACGCCGTCCACGATGATAAGTCCCGTGCCGCCAAAATAGAATGGTAGCTTGAAGATGTGGGTCATCATCTCAGGCATCAGGGCCACAAAGGCGAAGAAGACGGCGCCGGGCAGAGTGATGCGGGTGAGCACCGAGGAAATGTATTCCGCGGTCTTTTTGCCGGGTTTCTTGCCAGGAATGTGTCCACCGTACTTGACCATGTTTTCAGCCATTTCAGTGGGGTTCAGCACAATGGCTGTATAGAAATAGGCAAAGAAAATGATCAATCCGACGTAGATGATGGTATATACCCAATGTCCAGGAGTGAAGAGCACGCGCAGAGTGTACCAGAATGATCCGGCCTCGACGTCTCCGCCCTGAAACATGGTGATGAGGGTGGCCGGAAACATCAGAATCGATTGGGCGAAGATGATGGGAATCACTCCAGCGGTGTTCACACGCAGAGGTATATAGGTGCTTTGTCCACCGTAAACCCTTCTGCCCACAATGCGTTTGGCATACTGGACCGGGATCTTGCGGATGGCTTCAGTTACAAAGATGATCGGCGCTGTCACCAGCACCATCACCGCGATGGCGCCCAGGGAAATGAGCACTCCGGAGAAGCTGTTGAAGCGGGTGCGGAAGAGGTTGGTGAAGCCTTCCGGATAGCGGGCGATGATACCTGCGAAGATGATCAGCGAGATACCGTTGCCGATACCGAATTCGGTGATCTGTTCTCCCAGCCACATCACGATCATGGTGCCTGTGATCAGGGTTACCATGCCGGTGAGGTGGAAAAGGAAACTCGCGTGAGGCACCACAGGACCGCTGGAACCGGACATATTTACCAGTCCCACGGTGATCGTGATGGCGTTGAAGGCAGCCAGGGCAACCGTGAAGTAACGGGTGATCTGGTTCATCTTCTTCTGGCCATCGGCACCTTCTTTGCGCAGCTTTTCAAAGTAAGGAATGATGCTGCCCAAAAGCTGGATAACGATCGAGGCCGTGATATAGGGCATGATGCCCAGGGCAAAGATCGAGGCACGCTCGAAATTGCCACCTACAAAGAGGTTGAGCAGATCAAAGAGCCCACCAGACTGATTTCTGAAGAAAGACCTCAGCTGGACGGCATCGACTCCCGGGATCGGAACAAAGCTGCCCAAGCGGTAGAGAACCAAAATCAGCGCTGTGATCAGGATCTTCTTGCGCAGGTCCGGGATGCGGAAGATGTTCGCTATGGTTTTGAACAACTCACACCACCTCTGCCTTGCCGCCGTTCGCTTCGATTATCTCAATGGCCCGCTGGGAAAAAGCGTTGGCCTTGATATGAACAGCCATGGTAAATTCTTCAGTGAGGCTGGCCAGGACCTTGACGGGATATTTTCCCTTTTTGCCTTTGGTGGGCACCAGGCCCATCAATTCCAGCCGGCTGATGTCAAATTCCTTCTCTTCCAGCCCGGTGAGGCGGGAGAGATTGAGAACGCGATAGTTCTTGCGGAAGATATTTTTGAATCCCCGCTTGGGCAGACGACGGTTCAGGGGCATCTGGCCGCCCTCGAAAGAGGCGGGAACATTGCCGCCGGCACGGGCTTTTTTGCCTTTGTGCCCGCGTCCGGACTGTTTGCCCAGTCCTGATCCCTCACCTTTGCCAAGGCGCTTTTTTGCTTTTCTTCCCTCGGGTTTGCCAAGATTGGAAAGGGTTATCATGTCACTCTCCCTTTACTTCTTCAACTTTTACGAGATACGATACTTTATTGATCATACCGCGGATGCAGGGATTATCGTTATGAATCCTGGATTTGCCGGGATTACCCAAGCCCAAGGATTTGATGATCCGTTTATGGTTTTCTTTTCTATTGATGGTACTGCGAACCTGGGTGACCTTGATCTTCATTTCTCCTCCCGGCCGGTAATCTCGGCGATGGTTTTGTTGCGCAGGCGGGCAATGTCGCTCAGGGTACGCATGGACTTCAGCCCCAGGACGGTGCCCTTCACCACGGTGCAAGGGGTGTTGGAGCCCAAAGATTTGCAGAGGATGTTCTGGATGCCGGCAGCCTCAAAGATGGCGCGGGCGGTGCCACCGGCAATGATGCCGGTACCAGGGGCGGCTGGCTTCAACATCATGCGGCTGGCGCCGGAGCGGGACACGATCTCATGAGGTATGGTCCCTTTGATGATGGGCACGTAGAACATCGATTTGGTCGCTCTTTCTTTCGCTTTGCGGATGGCATCGGCGATTTCGTTGGCCTTGCCATTGCCCACTCCGATATTACCGGTGCGGTCTCCCACCACTACGATGGCGCTGAAACTGAAGTTACGTCCGCCTTTCACGACCTTGGATACACGACGGGTATCGATAACGGTCTCAAACAGTTTTTCTTCTTCGGGCTGTCTATGTGCGTAATTCAAGTTTCCTCCTATCAGAAATCAAGGCCGGCCTTGCGGGCGCCTTCAGCCAGGGCTTTCACCCGGCCGTGATATTTGTAGCCGGCGCGGTCGAAGGAGATCTTCGAAAATCCGGCGGCGATTGCTTTTTCACCCAGTTTTTGTCCCACCTGGAAGCCTTGTGCGGTCTTCTTGGTGTCTTTGGCAATCTCGATGTCCTTGCTCCGTGAGGAGGCAGAGACCAGAGTTTTGCCGGTGCTGTCGTCAATCAGCTGGGCATAGATGTTTTTCAGGCTGCGGAAAACAACCAGGCGGGGACGCTCCATGGTGCCATGCAATTTTTTGCGGATGGCGGCACGGCGGCGTTGGCGAAGGGCCTGCTTGGTAATGTTAGTTGGTTTTATCATTATTGGCTCCTCGCTTTATTTGGTCCCGGCTTTACCGGCTTTGATGGTTACATGTTCGTCGTGATAGCGCACACCCTTGCCCTTGTAGTTTTCGGGCGGACGGCAGGAGCGCACCTCGGCGGCGAAATGGCCAACGAGTTGCCTGTCTATGCCTTTGATGCGGATGATGCTCTGCAGGTCTGAACGGGTGGTCTTGGGACGGGGCACTGCCTCGACTTCCACGGTGAGGTATGTGGGGACTTCCAGCACTATATCATGGGAATAGCCCAGGCTGAGTCTCAGCCAGGGTCCCACGCGCTCGGCGGAATACCCTGTGCCGATCAGGTTCAGGGTCTTCATATAGCCTTCGGAAACACCGATGACCATGTTTTGGATCAGAGCCCGGGTGAGGCCATGAACGGCGCGTTGAGTTTTGCTGTCGTCGTTGCGGTTCACCTGCACGACACCGTCGCTGAGCTCAACGCTCATTCCCGGCATCAGTTGGTACTGCAATTCACCCAGTTTTCCCTTCACGTGGACCACATTGTCTTTCACTTCCACCTTGATGTTGGTATCAAATTTGACAGGAGCTTTTCCTATGCGTGACATTTAAAACCTCCTACCACAACTTGCAGATGTATTCGCCGCCAACACGTTTCAGCCTGGCATCGCGATCGACCATCACACCCTGAGAGGTGGAGATCACAGCACAGCCAGTGTTATTGTACACGCTGGGGATCTTGTCTGCTTTCACATAAACGCGTCTTCCCGGCTTAGAAATCCTCACCAGTCCCTGAATGATGGGCTTGCCATCATTGGTATAGCGAAGGTTTACCAGGATGCGTCTATAATTTATTTTCTGTTCCGGATCTTTTTCAAGAACCTGGACACTGTTCACGAAGTTCTCCGCGGCGAGGATCTTCACCAAGGCCTCAACAATACGGCTGTGGTTTACGATCACCTGCGGATGTCCGGCACGATATGCATTACGGATCTTGGTCAATGCATCAGCTATCGGATCACTTACGCTCATTCATTTGCTCCTTATTGTTTACCAGCTGGATCTGGTGATCCCGGGGATATGTCCCTGGGATGCGTATTTGCGGAAACACAGGCGGCACATGCCAAAATCGCGCATGTAGGCCCTGGGACGTCCGCAGGTCTTGCAGCGGGTGTATTTTCTAACTTGAAATTTAGGTGTTCTTTGTTGTTTCAGGGTCAGTGCTTTTTTG
>CAXYWN010000047.1:0-11144 GCA_964292625.1 uncultured bacterium | reverse complement strand
GGAAGCCAGCATCCAGGTTTTCGATCTGAGTCCGGAGGATATCTGCATTAGCATGCTGCCCCTCTTCCACGTGTTTGGGCTAACCATCAACATGTGGCTACCTTTGATTTTGGGCAATAGTATGGTGGCGCATCCCAATCCTCTGGAATACCAGACCATCAGCTCTCTGGTACGCAAATTCAAGGTCACCTACATGGCGGCCCCCCCTGCCTTTTTCTACGGATATATGCACAAGTCCGAACCCGGCGACTTTGCCAGCATCCGCTTCGCCATCGCAGGCGCAGACAAGCTGCCGGACAAGGTTTACGAAGGCTTCCTGAGAAAGCACGGCATCACGATATTTGAAGGCTATGGAACCACAGAAACCACGCCTGTAATCTCAACCAACCGCCCCGGCACCCACAAACTCGGCAGCATAGGCAAACCCATCCCCGGAGTGAAGGTCCGCATCGAGGACGGCAAGTCTGGCGAAAACCTGGGCCCCAATCTGGAAGGAAAAATCCTCGTGAAAGGCGATCTGGTGATGGAAGGCTATCTGAACGATATTGAACAGACCTTGCTGCGCATCCGCAACGGCTGGTACGATACCGGCGATATCGGTATGATCGACAACGATGGTTTCATCTGGCACCGGGGACGGCTCAAACGCTTTGTGAAGGTTGGCGGAGAAATGGTTTCCCTGGTAAAAGTGGAGGACGTGCTCAGCCGCCTGCTCCCGGAAGACGTGATCTGCTGCGTGGTGGACATCCCCAATCCCACCAAGGGCGCGGATGTGGTCGCTGCAGTCGCCAATGGCAATTTCGATATGCACAAAGTCTTGAAACAGCTCAAAAAAGAACTGCCCAGCATCGCCGTTCCCCGCCAGTTCTATGTGATCGACGATATTCCGATGATGTCCAGCGGCAAGGTCAACTTCCGCGAAGTGGAAAAAATCTGCCGCGTCCGGGCTGAAGGAGATAAAAAATAAATATACATCCTGATCTCAACACCCTCGCCGGCCAGATGAAAGACCTGCTGGACGAGCTGCGCTTAGTGGCGGAGCAGATCAATCTGCGCGGCTGGGCCGAAGCCAATGCGGGCAACATCTCCGTGAACGTGAGCGGGAAAGCTGCCGCACTGTTTGGCGGTGAGGATCAATGGTATCTGGTTTCCCGCGGCGGAAGCCGCTACCGCCAGATGGCCCGAGACCCCCTTCCCCATCTTGTGCTTGTGCGGGTGGACGAAAACGGCGAAGAATACTTTCCTGCAGAAGCCAGGCCGACCTCTGAATGGGGCTGTCACAGGCTTTTGCAAAAACACTTCCTGGCGACCGGCAGACCGGACAAAGTGGTATTGCATGCGCATCCGAGCAGCATTATTCTGCTCAGCCAGTTGGGGCTATACAACGATAATGAAGCTGTGAATTCGCTGCTGAAGGCTGCGCTGGCTGAATTGGAGTTGTTTTTGCCTGATGGGGTTGCCACAACCCTATCCGCCCCTCCAGGTTCTCAGCAATTGGCAAAGGACAGTTTCGACGCCATCGGGCTATGCAAATCTCTTATCTGGCAAGGGCATGGACTTGTTTGCACAGGAAAAACCCCTGACGAGGCCCTCGATTATCTGGAAGTGGTGGAAAAAGCCGCAAACATCGCGCTTTACAAATTTCTCTTGACGAAAACAGCCAACTTAGAATAGTTTCTTCTCAACCTTGATTAGGAGGTTCCCCATGCGGAATACAATATTGATTATACTGTGCCTGATGATCTCAGCGCTCTTGCTGGGACAGGTTACATACAGCGAAAACATCCTCGCCGCCGCGCAGAGCGGTAACCCGGAAGGCCAGTTTCAAGTGGGCATGTGCCTGCAGGACGGGCTGGGCGTGGAAAAAGACCTGGCCGAAGCGGTTAAATGGTACGCCAAAGCTGCCGAGCAAGGTCATCCAGGCGCCCAGAACAACCTTGCTTACTGCTATTACAACGGTTTAGGGACCGATATGAACAAGCAAAAAGCGGTGGAATGGTATCGCCGGGCAGCAAACCAAAATGTGCATTCAGCCCAGTACGGATTGGGTGTCTGCTATTTGAACGGTGAAGGAGTTGCCCAGAATCAACGCGAGGCCGTGAAATGGTTCGATATGGCAGCAGCCAGTGGCAACGTGAATGCCATGTACAACCTGGGCCGCATCTTCTATGTCGGCACCGGTGTCAATCAAGATAAAACGGCAGCCTTGCAATGGGTTCGGCTCGCCACGGATAAAAATTACATCCCGGCGATCAACGACCTCGCCTATTGCTATAAATACGGCGAAGGCGTCCAAGCCAATGCCTCTGAAGCCGCAGCCTGGTACGCCAAAGCCGCAGCAGCAGGAGACGCTTATGCCCAGTACAATCTCGGCATGGCCTATGCCGACGGCGAGGGCGTGAAACAAAGCGCGGAAGAGGCCAGCAAATGGTACCGCCTGGCCGCCGATCAGCAATACCCCGAAGCGCATTATCGGATAGCCAAATCCTATATGAACGGAGTTGGCCGCAACGCCGGTGAAGCGATGAGATGGCTGCTCAGCGCCGCCGAATTGGGACACCGCGAAGCCCAGTTCACGCTCGGCCAGATCTATTTTGCAGGCGAAATGGTCCCCAAAGATCAAGCCGAAGGTGCCAAATGGTTTCTGCGCGCCGCAGATCAGGGTCACCCCATCGCCCAATACGAAATCGGCAATAGCTATGCTTTCGGCGAAGGCATCACAGAAAACGCCTATGAAGCTTTCTTCTGGTTCTCCCTGGCCGCCGCCGGTGGCGAAACGGACGCTGAACAGGCCCGTAATCTGCTTGCCTCAATGTTCACAGACCAGGATATTGACAACATCCTGATGAGGGCGGAATCCTGGTATCGCCTGCATTATACAGATAAATAACCTGAACGAAGCGAGGCTGGGATAACCAGTCGCAAGTCAGTTACAAATAGATTCACAGTATCCGCCGGTATCACAGCCGGCGGTTTTTTATTGACGCACCTCACGGCAGACTTGAACTCAAGTCCAGTTTAAGAAACTATTCCCGGCAGTGAAGCTAACCTGAGCACGAATACCTTTGCTATTGACAATTTGCCGCGTCTCAGAGTTTGGTGTTTTAAACAATCAAGAAGGAAGACTCGATGAGCAAGAAAGAACGCACGGCAATCGAGCCGACGCGAGCTGAAAACTACGCTGAATGGTATCAGCAAGTGATCCGGGCAGCCGACCTGGCTGAAAACAGCGAGGTCAGGGGCTGCATGGTGATCAAGCCTTGGGGTTACGCGATCTGGGAAAACATCCAGAAATTTTTGGACGAGATGTTTCGCGAAACGGGGCATCACAATGCTTATTTCCCGATTTTCATACCCAAGAGCTATTTTGAAAAAGAAGCCGAGCATGTGGAAGGCTTTGCCAAGGAATGCGCGGTAGTAACGCACAGCAGATTGGAAGACGATGGCAAGGGCGGGCTGAAACCGGCCGGGGAACTCACGGAGCCTTACATCGTGCGTCCCACCTCGGAAACTATTATCGGCGTCTCTTTTGCCAAATGGGTAAATTCCTACCGCGACCTACCTCTGCTGATCAATCAGTGGGCAAACATCGTGCGCTGGGAGATGCGCACCCGGCTGTTTTTGCGCACAATGGAATTCCTCTGGCAGGAGGGACACACTGCGCATGAATCCAAAGAAGAGGCGATGGACGAGACCTTGAAGATGCTGGAAGTCTATGCCCGTTTCGCGCAGGACTATTTGGCCATCCCGGTGATCAAGGGCGAAAAAACCGAGGGAGAAAAGTTCCCCGGAGCCGTAAACACCTATAGCATCGAAGCGATGATGCAGGATAAAAAGGCCCTCCAATCCGGGACCTCGCACTTCCTAGGACAGAATTTCGCGACTTCTTCGAACATCCGTTTTCAGAACCGGGAAGGTGAATTCGAATACGCCTGGACCACCTCCTGGGGAGTTTCCACGCGACTGATAGGTGCTTTGATCATGGCCCACAGCGATGACAACGGTTTGGTGCTGCCTCCCAAGATTGCGCCCTCCCATATCGCCATCATCCCCATCTATCGGGATGAAGAGGAACACGCCGCGGTGATGGCCATGGCCAAAAGCATCAACGAGTCTTTTAAGAACAAAAGGTTCGACGGTGTGCGAGTCTATACTGAACTCGACGACCGCGACCTCACCTCCAGCGAACGCAACTGGCACTGGATTAAGAAAGGAATCCCGCTGCGGATAGAAATCGGTCCGCGGGATGTGGCCTCCAATTCTGTGATGGTAGCCCGACGCGATCAGGGCCCGCGCGAGAAACAATCCGTGGCGGTATCAAACGTGGTTGAGCACTGCCTGCAAACGCTTATTACGATGCAGCAAAGCATCCTGGAACAAGCTTTGAACTTCCGCGACGCCAATACGGTCAAGATTGACGAGAAACAAGACTTCTACGCGTATTTTACACCCAAAAACAGCAAACAAGCTGAGATTCACGGCGGCTTTGCTCTCTCCCATTGGTGCGGGAGCAGCGCCTGCGAAGAGAAGATTAAGGAAGACCTGAAAGTAACCATCCGCTGCATTCCGTTTGATTCCGCCCCTGAACAGGGTAAATGCGTCTGCTGCGGCCAAGCATCTCAAAAGCGGGTGATTTTCGCCAAGGCCTATTAAACGTGATAAAAAGCGCCATAATAACCATCGGCAACGAAATCCTGCTGGGCACGACCCTGCACACGAATCTCGCCTGGCTGGCCGGAGAACTTTCCGCCCTGGGCCTGGAAGGGGAAAACTCTGTGACCGTAAAAGACGAGGCGGAAGCGATCCGCCAGGCTCTGCGACAGGCATGGGATAGCTGCGACATCGTGATAACCACCGGCGGATTGGGGCCCACGGAAGACGACATCACCAAGGGAGAGATTGCCGGCTTTTTCGGGGTTGAACTACGCTTCGACGAAGATGTCTGGGAGCACGTGCAAAAGCGTTTCGCGCTCAGAAATATGGCCACGCCTCAGATCAACCGCTGTCAGGCTTTGGTACCGGAGGGATTCAAAGTCCTCCGAAACGAGCAGGGCACCGCGCCAGGGCTCTTTTTCGAGGCTGGGGCAAAAAGCTTTTTCGCCTTTGCCGGAGTGCCAATGGAGATGAAACATCTTTTTGAGACCAAGGCGAAAAAGATCTTGCTGGATAAATATGGCAACGGACACGCCATTCACCTGCGGACCTTGCATACCTTTGCCATCTCGGAATCCGGCTTGGCAGAGATATTGGTTGATTTCACACCGCCGCCTGACGTCAAAATGGCCTGGCTGCCCCAGACGGGAAGGGTGGATCTGCGTTTTTACGGCACAGATCTGGACAAGGTTTCAGAAACTGCCGCCAACTGCCTAAAACTGGTCAAACAATTCGTGTGGGGACGAGACGTTGACACTCCCGTGAGTGTATTGCACGATTTGCTGCTGAAGGAAAAACTGACCCTATCAGCGGCTGAATCCTGCACAGGCGGCCTGCTCCAGGAGATGGTGACCGATCTGGCCGGGGCATCCGATATCTTTGTGGGCGGGTTGGTTAGCTACTCGAACGAGCTGAAGCAAACATTGCTGGGGGTGCTTCCAAAAACTCTTTCATTATACGGCGCGGTTAGCGAAGAATGCGCACGGGAAATGGCTTTGGGAATAAAAGACTTGACAGAATCCCAAGTCGCCATTTCGATTACCGGAGTGGCTGGTCCGGATGGTGGAACACCCCAAAAGCCGGTTGGAACCGTTTGTTTTGGTTTTTCAGTTTTAAACAGGGTATGGAGCCTGACCCAGATCTTCAGCGGAGACCGGAATACCATCCGGCACAAGGCAGCGGAATTTGCGCTTCTTCACCTGATCAAACATTTGAAAGGAATCAAAATTTGAAAGTTCTGATCATCGGCAGCGGAGGACGCGAACACACCCTTGCCGCGGCCCTGGCCACAGACCATCACAAAATACTCGTCGCACCGGGTAATGCCGGTATCGCGCGTGAATTTGACTGCCTTCCCCTTCATTCAGTAAACGATGTCTTACAGTGGTGTAAAGCAAGCCATCCGGCATTTGTGCTGATTGGCCCCGAACAGCCCTTGGCGGATGCTTGGGCAGATATCCTGAGCGAAGCAGGGATTCCGTGTGTGGGCCCCAGCCAGGCAGCTGCCAGGATTGAGAGCAGCAAGGTCTTTGCCAAGGATCTGATGGCCAGGAATGGTATCCCGACAGCATCCTACTGCTGCTGCGATGATCCTGAACAGGCCCGGGCATACATATTGACCCAAAACAAATACCCCATTGTAATCAAGGCAGACGGTCTTTCTGCCGGAAAAGGCGTGGCCATCGCCGAAACAAAATCTGAAGCTATGCAAGCTTTAGCCGCCTTGTCAGGCAAAGTGGTGGTCGAGGAATATCTTTCAGGCTGGGAAGTGTCGCTGTTCGCGTTGACAGACGGAGAAAGCTTCCAGACAACGCTGTTCGTGCAGGACCATAAACAACTGGAGGACGGAGACAAGGGCCCGAATACCGGCGGCATGGGAGCATATTGTCCGGTTGCCGAAGCAGAACCCTATCGAACTCAGATTGAAGAATCGATAATCGAACCCACCCTCAAAGCTTTGCGGGATGAGGGATGTCCCTACCGGGGCTTTCTCTATTGCGGTTTGATGATTACTGCAGAGGGACCGAAAGTTTTGGAATTCAATTGCCGTTTGGGCGATCCAGAGACGCAGACACTGCTTCCCTTGCTGGAAACACCGCTGACAGAGATTTGCATGGCCATCCTCGAAAAAAGGGTGAAAGATTTGAAGCTGGTTTGGAGTGATCAAAGCAGCGTATGTGTAATTTTGTCTTCAAGAGGATATCCGGGGACATATCAAAAAGGTTATCCAATTGCCATTACAAGAGATATAGAATGCCTAACGCGTTACAGCGGAGTGGCAGAAGTGAAGAAAGGCCTGGTGACTTCCGGAGGCAGGGTGTTGGCTCTGGTGGGTATTGGCAAAGACGTCAAAGAAGCTCGCCATAAGGTTTATCGTGACATTGACGCGGTTGAATTTGAGGGCAAATATTATCGCAAGGACATAGCCTTGCGGGAGAACGTTCTATTAAGGATGGAGAGAACATGAGATTTTACCTTGTTTTAGCGTGCCTGTTGCTTCCGCTGGTTTTTCTCGGGGCGCAGATAAGCGTTGTAAGCCAGTCTGCAGATGAATTGGTTCTGCAATTCACTATGCCAGAATACAAAATCGGGCATCAGAGCCTGAACGGACTAACCTGGGACAGAATCGAAACCGATGAAGGCACCGTGCACGCCATTGAAGGATTCCCGGAACTCAGGGCTTTCAGCGAAGCGATTGCCATTCCCGTTGACGGAGATATCTCCTTCCAAGTTCTAAATGTGAAAAGCAGCACCTTGAAAAACATCAACCTCAAACCGGTATTCCGGATGAAAGTGGAAAACGAAGAGGTTGAGCATCAGTTTTTCCAGGATACCAAAGCCTACCGGAACTCGCAGCTCTATCCGGTAAATATTGTCAGCCCGGGGGAAAGCGCTTTTATAGGCGACCGCAGGTTCATCCCTCTGCAGGTATTCCCATTTCAGTATAGGGCAACGACTAAAGAATTGGTCGTGAATACCAGTTTCACCATCCGGGTTCTTATCTCCGGCAGCAAATCCTCCACACCAAACTGGCAATACAGTGAAAACCCGGTGGACAAAGCCGGGGACGCATATTTCCTCAACAACGCGACCTCTAAGAGCTGGCGTCTGCTCAAAAACCGTGATTACGGTTATGAATCTCCCAAAAACGGCACTTCGTTGGTCAACGAGATCCAATTTGTGGTGGATAAGGAAGGCATCTACAAGATTACCTACGAAAAGCTTAACAGCTTTATCCTGATGATGGCTGATTCCTTAAACGTTGAAATGGGCTGGCTTCCGGATACGGTCGATCCCCGCATGTTGGAACTGACCGACAAATATGGTGCCATCCCCATCCACTTTGAGGGAGGATCCGGCGGCAGCTTCGATCCTGATGACTACTTCGAGTTTTTCGGTGACAGGAATTACGGCGAGACTGGCTATCAGGACGATTATACAGCAGAAAATGTTTACAAACTATATTACAAAGGGAGCCTGGGCGCCCGGATGGCTGTGGAAAATGGCGGCTTGCTCCTCTCTAACGCCGCCCAGTACATCGTCCCTGATGCTTATGAACACACAGTCCATATAGAACAGCAATTGCTTTCTGATAAACTCGGTAATTCCTGGACATCCCAAAATCCGAACTTCTATCGGGAAGATATCTGGTTCTGGAGAAAAATCAACGCCCCTGACCTGGATATCATTCCTTTTGAACTGCAATATCCCAAGGACAGTACTGTGCGGACCGCGCAAGTCAAGGTCTCTCTTTATGGGCTCACTTATGCTGATTATGTTCCTCAGGGTCAGTACGATCACAATGCCACGGTGCGGATCAATGAGGCCATGATTGGCACCCATAATTGGGTTGGGCAGAAAGAACAGATCTTTCTGAACGCCAATCCAGTCGCCAACTCCTATTTCCGGCACGGAACCAATCATATGTATATCAGCCTCGCAGGCAATACCGTATCCGGGGACAGGGAACAGGTTTTGTTCGATTACCTGGAACTTAAATACTGGCGTGAATATCGGACCAACGAAGATAAAATAAAATTCACCAAGCCGTCAAATCGTCCCCCTGGTCTGTATCAATTTGAAGTAAAAGGATTCAGCAACAAAGACATATTTGTGTACAAGATCGGCTCAAGTATCTTCAATAATTGCCAAATCGAGCCTTTCAGCGTGGATGGATTCGCGCCCTGGACTGTCTCTCTCCAGGATAGCGTTTCCTCGACCGAGATCAAATATTATGCGGTGACTGAAAATCATAAGCTATCCCCGCTCGAGATGCGCCTGAACCTTCCATCCGACCTGCGCAATCCGGCTAACGCCGCCAACGTGATCATGGTGGGCAGAAGGGATTTTATTTATTCCGAAGGAAGCGATCTGTTGGTAAGCGTTTGGGAAGCCGAGGGGCATACAGTTGCCAGGGTCGATTATCAGGATATTTTCGATGAATTTAACCATGGAATTCGATCCGCCGAGAGTCTTAAGGAATTATTTACCTACGCTTATAACAACTGGAGCCTGCCGCAACTAAGCCATGTGGTGCTGTTGGGCGAAGGCGTGAGCGATGAACGTGATAACAGTCCAGCCAGGATCTATGCCCTGGTGCCGGTCAAGAAAACCTGGACCAGTCAACATGGAGCCACTGCCAGCGACGGTTGGTACGCCACGATTGTAGGAGACGATCTGGTTCCGGATATAGCCGTATCCCGCATCAATGCCTGGAAGCCAGAGCAAGTGATGGATTACGCGCAAAAAGCTTATAATTATAGGAATAACCTTCTCACCAACAGGCTGTGGAACAGTCATTTGACGATCACTTCCGGAGGCAAAATCACCGACGTGAGTGACCTCTTTGCCCAGCAATCGGAAATCATCCGCCGCAGAAACATGCCTCAGGACTACCGCGCGACCCGAGTTTACACCTCAACTCAGACGGTCAGCAATGAATACTTTGGCGGCACCTTCAACCTCAAGGATGCCATCAACTCCGGAACTCAGTATCTGCATTTCATCGGCCACGGCGGAGGACGCATTTGGGCGGGTTATAACCTCTTCAACTTCAATGATGTGGCCACCCTAAACAATCAAGTCTATCCCATCGTGTTAAGTTTGGCCTGTTATGCCTCGGCTTTCGATACAAACGGAATCGCGAGCATCGGTGAAGCTTTGGTGATGCAGCCAAACAAGGGAGCGATTGCAACCCTTGGCTTCAGTGGACTGGGATATATGTATCAGGACCTGGATTGGGGGCTGGCGTTCACCGAAGGGCTCTTCAAGCATGATTTCGATACTCTGGGTGAGGCCTACCAGTACGGACTAACCAGATTCTATACGACAAACACGCTGCCTGCGGCACGATATTCGTTGATTGGCGCCGCTGCCCTGCTGGGGGATCCTCTGATCAAAACATTGAAACCGATAGGCAATATCCCTGTCCAGGCTCAAAATCATGTTACGATGCCGGGCGACACTCTCTTTGTTCATGCTCAATTCCCGCCTGACGTTACCGCGGCCAGGCTGTATATCCTGAACAGAAATGAAGTCACCGTCAATATACCCTTTGACCTGCCGGTGATAAACGGAAACTATAGCGCGTCCTATGTGATCCCCACAAACGTCAATCCTCCCTATAGCAGAGACATCTATGTGGCAGGCTATTCGCCAAGCAAAGAGTATGTGGGCAGGAGCGGATTCGGAGTCGGGAGAGCAGCGCTTATTCACGTTTCAACGCTGCCAAACAGCCCTGCCTGGAACGATTCTGTGAGATTCATAGCCAAAGCATTCAGCAATGAAGACATACTTTCGCTGGTTTGCAAGGCGCGCGTGGATAGTACGGGGGCAGCATCCACCTGGGTGACCCTGCCGATGGAAACTTATCCAGAAATCAACGATGCTTACATTACAATAGGCAAGATCGGTTACCAGACGACGGGAGAGGAAATCGCCTATAAATATGTGATAACAACTGCCAGCGGCACCTATGAATCATTCAGAGGCCAGTATGTCACTCGCGGACCGGACCTTATCATGGAAGATATCAGGCTGGAATGCACCGATGAAGGCCGTTTTATCAAGGTCTTGGTAAAAAATGGTGGAAACGCAGCCTCCATCATCACAGACCTCCGCCTCTATATAAGACCGGTAGGAGGGACACAGACCCTCTTTTCAACCCAGGATTTCAGCCCCCTGGGCATCAATCAGGAACGCTGGGAAAACATCTCTCTGGAAGACCTGCCCCAAGGAAATCTCATCTTCGAGGCGCATGTCAACGCCTCCGGCGCGTTTGCTGAATGGGGCTCCAACCTTTCAAACAACGTCATTTCCCTGACCACAGACTTCAACTATTATAACGCAGATGATTCCGGGGCTGCATTCAGCAGTTTGGATGGCAACGTCAACTGTGAGATTCCCGACAATCTGGTTCCTGCCGGACAGAATGCCGCCTTCTATATAAACAGCGTTGGCCAGCGCTTGGTCCAAAACCAGCCTGATATTTC
>CAXYWN010000046.1:0-11178 GCA_964292625.1 uncultured bacterium | reverse complement strand
TTCAGCTATAGTAGAAGGCGCTATTTTGCTTATTTGCTCCATAACTGTCTGTGCCGCAGTAGTTCACCAATAAGCAGGGTGTATTTATTGGTGCTTATTCTGCTTATTTGACCTGCGGTATTTCAGCTATAGTAGAAGGCGCTATTTTGCTTATTTGCTCCATAACTGTCTGTGCCACAGTAGTTAACCAATAAGCAGGGTGTATTTATTGGTGCTTATTGGTGCTTATTTGACTAGCTCAGCAGTTTTTCATCCGTCAGTCCCGCTTGTCATTCCGGGGTGGCGCTTTTTCGCGGCACGCCCGGAATCCAGCCCTTCGGCAATTGCCCCTCCGGAACTATCCGCCAGTCCCAACAATCGCAGGATCGGAATCCTGCGCAACCTTACCCCGCCCGCCATGGGTTGACCTGCCTGGAAATCCCGGAGGCGCTGATATTTGACCAGCAAGAATCAGCCCCGCTGTGCGTTTGGACATTTTGTAGTTCCCTGTGCTGGATTCCGGGCTCGGCTCCAAAAAGCCGCCCCGGAATGACAATGACGGAGTTTGGGTGGATTAATGGCGGGGTTGGGGTGGATGGAAAGTAGGGGCACCTGTGTGTCTGCCTTGGCGTGTAGGGTGAATCCATTGAGATGGCGGGTGCTTGCAAAAGGGCGAACCGCAGTTCGCCCCTAGATCAATTTATCCTGCTGATTCCGTTATCTTGGGTTTTCCGCCGAAACCCCCTACATAAATTATCCTGCTGATCCAGTCGATCCTGTCATCCGTGTTCCCATCCTGCCTCAAATTCTCTATTCTTTTTCAAATCCCATCAATCCCATTCATCATGTTCATCCCTAATCTATTCTTTCCCCAATTCGTGAAAATTGGCGTAAATTCGTGGACAAATCCCCAGTTTTGTTACCCACAATATATAGAGAGCCCCCGTATCTATTCCCGTTCGCTTCCCAATTGCTTCCCCCGGACTTCGCATTTGGCCATTGGCAACTGTGCGGGAGGCTGGCGCGAGGCGAAGAAGCTATGGATAAGAAAGAGCCCCCGAATTTCAGGGGCTCACGTGTTTAATAGTATAGATTTTTCGGTTATTTAACAGCTGCGGGAATGGTAACTGAGTTCAGTTTGTCCATGCGAGCCATCAAATCATCCATAATCGGCTTTTGCTCTTCAGTGAGGGCAGTTTGGTCAAGTTCTTTGGCGGTTTCCATTAGGGGGGTTTTGGCAGCGATAAATTCATCCCAATCGGCTTGGGTGAGATTGCCTGCTGCGGCTTTGGCTTCCCAAGCTTCGACCACAACTTTAACGTCTCCCATCCATTTGTCGATCGGGTTTTCGACTACTTCTTCGATTTCTACAGCTTCATCGGTTTCAGCTTTGGTTTTGCAGGCGAACATGAACATAGCCACAAGCGCCAGCAGGATCAGAAAATACTTTGTTGCTTTCATTTTTTTCTCCTTTGTTTGCTTAGTGTGCAGATAAACTCTTCACACTATTAACGTATCTGGCTGCATTAGATTTACTCATCCCAATATTGTCAAGCCATTTCTTCCGCCGCGGGGCTCCGAATCACCCTCCAAAGGCCGTGTCACCAAGGTTTTGACGCCAGCGGGGTCCAGCCCTAAAAACCAGCCCCCGGACCGCATGGCCCGGGGGCGATATCTGTTTTGAGCAGACACCGTCACTCATTGGACGGTGCCTGCGTTATTGGCGTTATTGCATCAGCATCATTTTTTTACTGGCGAGGTAGCTTCCGGCGGCCATCCGGTACATATAGACGCCGCTGGAGACGGGGTTGCCGTTGTCGTCGCGGCCATTCCAAACAGCTTGATACCAGCCGCTTGACTTGGTCTCGTCGATCAGGGTGCGCACCCTCTGGCCTCTGGAGTTGTAGATCTCGAGGCGAACCTCGGAGGCTTCCTTGAGGCAGAAGCCGATGGAAGTTTCCGGGTTGAAGGGATTGGGATAGTTGCCCAGGAGGGCGGTGGCAGTGACAGGGACCACCTCATCCTCGTTGGAAACCACATCCATTATGAAGTTCAGCGTGGTGGTCTGGCTTGGGCTGATCACGATCGCGTTTGCCGTCTGGGTTTGGTAGCCGGATGCGGAACAGCTGACATCATAGGTGCCGATGGGCAGCACCAGGGTGTAGGCTCCCGCGGTGTTTGTGGTGGCGAAAAGCCCGCCGGCGGTGACAGTGGCGCCCTGGATGGGAACGGTGTTGAGACGCCGCACCACACCGGCAACCATTCCGGTTTCCTGAACTTTATCCAGGACGTTGGAGAAGGATGGAACGGAGGCGACGCTATTGGTATAGATCGCCTTGACGGCCCAGCGGTAGGATCCGTTTGGCAGGGTTTGCCAGGCAGGATCGGGGAAGCTGAGCTGGTTGATGATATCCGGGGTGAGCTGGGCCCAGGCGGATTCGTTGTTTTCCTGTCCGGTGGCAAGGCGCCAGAGCTTGTAGCCGACGATGGTGGCTCCGGATGGTTGGCCGTTCCTGGTGGGTTGCGGCACGGGCAGGTGGTTCTCGGTCCTGGCTCCTCCGTTTTCCACGGCCCTGGAGGCTGCGCGGGTTTCCGCAGAGACGATGCCCAAACCGGAACTGAGTCCGGATTTGTGCAGCAGATCCTCTTCGGAGAAACGGATGGTAACGGCGGGGGAAGCAGACGCGGTAATGGCGTTTCCGATATAGATGTTATCGAAGAACCAAACATACCAGAGGCCATCGTCAGTGGGGCCGTCGGTGGCGTTGAAAGCCAGCTGGATCTGCATTCCGCTATAGGCGCTCAGATCTACGTTGATGGGTGAGGCATAATAGTTCCAGCCGCCGGTTTGGGCGGAGGCGTCCCAGATGGGGGCCCAGGTTATGCCGTTGTCGGCGGAGACCTGCACGTAGTAGTGATCATGATTAATGGAGCCCAGAAAGACGTAGGAATCGAAGTTCAGGTATCCGGCTGGAGGGCAGTTGAAGCTGGGGGTGATCAGCCATTCGTCCTGATGTCCGGTAACCCACCAGAGTCCGCACTGGTAGTCCCCGTCCGTGGGCGCTGCGGCTTGTCCGGCTACGGTAATGGCGCCGATCTTGCAGAAGGTGTAGTAAACTCCGCTGGAGGTTGGGCCGCCGGTGTTGGTGATCACCTGGGTCCAGTTCTGGGGCGGGAAGGTGTCCGCTTCGAAGCTTTCTGTAATCTGCACGGCATTGGGGTCGGGGGCCAGCCAGGTGAGATCGACAGCGGTTCCGGTGACGTTCACGGTTGCCAGGAGCGAATTGGGCGCGTAGGCAAGCTCATTGAGGGTGACGGTGGCCATATTGTAGTTGGCGGGGCCGACTGTGATCATTCCGTTGGCGGTGGTGTAGCCGGGCGCCATGATGGTGTAGCTGTAGCTGTTGTTGGCATAGACGCCGGGAATGGTGAAGGTGCCGTTGGCGGTGGAATTGACTGTGTAATCGGCGTAGCCGGTCAGATGGATGGCGGCTCCGGAGATCCCGGCCTGGGTGTCGCTGCCGATCACGGTTCCGGTTACGTTCACCATTGCCATGGGAGTCATGGGGACGTTCAGGGTGGCAGTCACATCTTCCACGATGGTAACAGTTCGGCTGGCATTCTGATAGCCATACGCGCTGAAGTTTACCGTGTAGGTGTTCGGCAGGATGTTATGGACGGTGTACTGTCCCTGAGCGTTGGTGCTGGCTGTGTAGCCGCCGGTGGTAAATTGGACTGACACACCTTCGAGCGGTATCCCACCTGTGCCGGTGACGGTTCCGTTCAGGTGTCCGACCCCTCCGGGAATGATGTAGAAGGTGGTCTTGGCAAACTGGCCGGTATTGGATCCTCCCGTGGTTGGCATCGCCGCTGGATCGTAGATCACGCTATCAGAGTAGATATTGCGGGCCCGGGTGTCCGGGGTGCGTGTCTGCGCCCTGAAGTAGTTCGAGGACGCATAGTAAGCAGTATCCTGGGGACGCTGGAAGGTGAGCACGATGTTTTCACCGTTCAGGTAGAGGTAGGGTGTGCTGAAAGGAATGATGATCGTGTTTGAGCCGGTGAGGAAGTCCAGGGTGCCGGAGAAGACCTGAGTCATTCCAGTCACGGGGATCCAGCCAGCCGACAAGTCTGCAAGAGGGGTGGTGCCCATCCAGATATTGATGGACTTATTCATGAGGTCTTGGGTGAATTGATTGTAGAGCGCCAACCCGGTGATCTGTCCGATGAGGTTGCTTATTTCTGCAGGATAGATCAGATACTGGTGGACGGAAGACTTGTAGAACATATCGATGGGGATGCGGGCGGTCTGATTGCCGTCATCCGGGTCAGGCGGCGGAATTGTAGTTCCTTCCGCCAGCACGAAGATAGTGAGGCTGGGGCTTGCATCGTTGGCCGGCACAGAATCGCCCGGTAAAACCACCTTGCCAAAGATGTCCATTGTCCCGCCTGTGGCGGGAGTCCATGATATGGGGAAGAGGTGTTCGGCGTTGGGTGCCAGAGTGACACCCGGCAGCGAGGCAAGTTCCGTGGTTCCGCTCATCAGTTTAACCGTGTAGGCGGTGCCTGGCTGAGCATCGGTGCCCGTGTTTTTCACCCGGACGTTGTAGATCGAGGGAGCAGCAACCGCGGGGGTATAGGTTCCTTCAATGCTTAGGGCTGCCATATCGTTGTGCAGGATGCGCAGCATATTCGAAAAGGCGGGGTTGGAAAGCACGTTGTTGGTATAGACAGCTTTCACCGCCCACTTGTAGTTTCCGTCTGGCAGGGTTGCCCAGGCGGGATCCACCAGGACGGTGTCCTGGATGGCGGTGGTGGTGAGGAGAGTCCAGCTTGCTTCGGTGGTCTCATTGCCTTGGGTGAGCCTCCATACCTTGAAGCCGGTACGGACTCTGTCTGGGGCGGGGCGGGCGTTACGGGCCTGGGGAGATTGATTTGCCTTCATACTGGGCAATACCCTCAACGCGGTTCCGGCGATTTCGGAGCCAATTCGGACGGGTTTCGGCGCGCTTGAGCGGGCATAATTGCTTGTTCTGCCCATCGACGGCCCCACATAAAGGTCGTCAATATACCATCCTGCGTAGGATACGGTGGTGGTGGCATACCACTCGAAGCTGATTTCCACTTCGCTCTGGCCGGCGTAGGCGGAGAGGTCGATAACGAGGTTTTGCCACGGCATGAATACCGCCAGGGCGCTGCTGCCCCAGACGGTGCTGCCGTTCACCACGATAAGGCCGTAATCCCAAGTGTTGTAGCCATCCATGTAGTGCCAAAAATCGAGCACAGGATTGGTCTGGCCACTCAGGTTGAAGGTCTTTTTCAGGTATGACCAGGCGCCGGAATTGGCGTAGCCGCCCATCAGGACAGTGCCCCACATGCCGGTGCCGGAATGGGCCGCTTGGGGAGGGGAATCCGCATAGGTGTCGATGTCCACGTGATTGGCAACGTTATAATTGTTGCCCCACTGCCAGTCTCCAAATCCGCTGGAGACCCAGTCGCCGTTGTCCTGTTCAAAATCCTCGTTTCCACCCCTGCCGCCGCCGGTAGGGGTCCGCCAGCTCAGTGAAACCTGGGTCTGGGCAGCGTTTTCGGTGGCTAAGACGTTGAAAGGCGGCAGGGCGATCTCGGCCATGGTGAGGGTGCCCATATTGTAGTTTGCGGAGGCCACGTTTATCGTGCCGCTGAGGTTTTGATAGCCGTCCTTGACCATCATGTAGTTGTAAGAGTTGCCGGAAAGGACTTCGGTGATTGCGAACTGCCCAGAGGCGTTGGTGGTACCGGTGTAATCCAGCGGGCCGTCCAGAGTGATGGCCACATCCGCCAAGCCCACTGTGGGCTGGTCGCTGCCAACCACCATTCCGCTCACGGTCACCAGCTGAGATGCCACAAGGTTGAAGTTGAGCGTGATGGTCTGATCCGCCACGAGGTTGACGGCCGCCGTCTGTGTTTCATAACCCAGTTTGAAGGCAGTGACTGTGTACTGGCTGGGAATCACGTAGGGGAAGCTGTAGCTGCCATCGGCTGCGGTGGTCTGAGTCATGGGGAAAACGTCGAGCGAGATTTGCACGCCTTCAAGGGGCGCGCCTCCGGAGCTAACGACTCCGTTGAGCGAGGCCAGCCCATCGTTGTTTAGGCTGAAGCGGGTATTCGCCCGATTAACTGAGATGGTTCCGGTGGCGGAAGTGGAGGCATCCACGGTGTCGCTCTGATAACGCAGGCTGGTGTTGCCCGGGGTGGGAGTATAATAGACCGAGGCGTTTTGAGAATAGGCGCCGGGGATTAAGGTTGTGACGATGTCCACCAGCAGGTTGGAGCTTCCGTCCCAGAAGTAGGGAGAGGTAAGAGGATGGTTATTCCATCCTTCCGCTGGCGTGAAGTCATTCTGGAACCAAACTTGGGTATAATCTCCGGTCTCGAAGGTGGTGCTGAGAACGGACTGCTGGGTGTTTTTAAGTTTGATGGTGTAGTTTGGCATCGGCGAGATGTTGTTCAAAGTCTGCACGTTGAAGCTCAGGGAGGTTAGGAATCCCGGAGTTCCGCCGGCGGCAAGGATCTCAGCCGCGGTGTAGAGGTATTGCTGGTGGAAGTTTTTGTAGAAGGTTCCATAGGGGGTGGGAATACCGCTGGTGGTATTGACAGCGGTGCCATTTCCAATTTCGATGACTGTGGTTCCGGCTGCCATCACAAACACGTTCAGGCTGGGCGTCTGGTTGTTATCAGGATTCTCATCCGTGGCCAGAACGACTTTCACATTAAGAGTTTGCTGTCCTTCGGCAGTGGGGGTCCAGGGAACGCTTACAGCCAGGACTTCTCCTGATTGGATGGGGACACCCGGCGCTGAAGCAACCTCAACGTTGTTGCCTGTGTATAGCTTCACCTGATATGTGTTCTGAACGGCAGAACCCCGGTTACGTAGGTTGACGCTATAGTTGCTGGCAGAGCCCACGGAAGGGGTGCTGCTGCCGGTGAGGGACATTCCGGCAAGATCGTTGGTCAGCAGCTCGCCCAGCTGCATACTGAACCTGACGTTTGCCCGGTTCACCGAGACAGTTCCGGTGGCGCTGGAGATGGCGTCCACGCTATCGCTTTGATAGCGCAGAGAAGTGTTGACACCCGGGGTGGGTGTATAGTAAACTGTAGCGTTCTGGGAGTAGCTGCCGGGAATAACGGTCGTGTAGATATCCACGAGCAGATTGGAAACTCCGTCCCACTCGAAGGGCGTCGCGAAGGGATGGGTGTTCCAGCCTTCCACGGGCAGGAAGTCGTTCTGGAACCAGACCTGAGTGTATTCTCCATCCTCGAAGTTGGTGGTCAGCACAGTTTGTTGGGTATGCTTCAGCCTGATCGTATAGTTCGGCATCGGCGAGCAGTTGTTCACAGCCTGCACGTTGAAGCCAACCGAGGTGATCATACCGGAATCTCCGCCCTCGTTCAAAATCTCGTCGGCGGTCCAGAGATACTGCTGATGGAAGTTTTTGTAGTAGGTTCCATAGGGGGTGGGAACGCCTGTAACGGTATTCGTTGCTGTCCCATCGCCGATTGAGACTGTCATTGTTCCGGCGCCTGTCACCAGGATGTTGAGGTTCGGGCTCTGGTCGTTGGTGGGGTCGATATCTCCGGTCAGGAACACCTTGGCATAAAGCACTTCCGTGCCTTCCACTCCAGGCGTCCAGAGCAGTGGGACCTCCACGGATTGAGCGGGAGCGACGGAGACGCCGGTGGCGGTGGCAATCTCCACGTTGTTGCCCTTGAAGAGTTTCACCGTGTAGGTGTTTTGGGTGGCCGTTCCCCAGTTGAAAACAGAGGCAGTATAGGTGGTGGGAGTATTGACGGCAGGGGTGGTATTTCCTGCCAGGGCGGTGCAGGCAAGGTCGTTGGGCCCCATCTGTTCAAAACGGACGTCGTCGAGATAAATCGTTTGACCGGATGCTGCGTTGGCATGCTTGAAGGCAATGAATCTGCCTGTGCCAGCGTAGTCGCCCAGGGAGATAATGTATTCATTCCAGTTGGAAACCACATTCAGGTCTGCCACCTGGGTGAAGGTCGCGGGATCCAGCGGGTCGCTCATCACCCCCAGCAGCATGTGATAGGCGGCGCTGCCTTTGCCCCAGAATTTAACTCTTACGGAGTTCATGGTGATGCTCGCGTTGAGAGGAGGCGCAATCAGCATGGCTATCGTATTCACGTCTGTCGGATTGTAAATCGCCACACAATTGGGCGCGCTGTGCGGTGAGGTGGTCACCGTTTTAACGTATCCGGTGGCCACGCTGGCCTGGTAGATTGAGCTCCAATCCAGAGGCAAGACTGGAGGCGTGAGATCATCGAAGTTTTGCGAGTAGGGCAGGGTGTTGACCGTGGTGTCCAGGCATGTGCCATTCAGGGCCACGGTGTGGGTCATGCGGTTACCCCGGTTGTCGGTGATGGTGATGGTGGCAGTGTGCGCGCCTTCGGCTGTGGGGCTGTATCTGCCCACAAAAGTGGCGGTCTGCCCGGTAGCCAGGCTCACCGGCAGGGTGGGCATGCTTTGCAGAGAGAAGAAGGGGCTGCCGCTGATGGCGATATTAGTTATCGTGAGGCTGCCGCCTCCCCCATTCATGATGGAGAAAGTCTGATTCACCGTGGTGTTGATCAAGACGGTGCCATAGTCCTTGCTGGAGGGATTGACGATGAAGAAGGGATCGTTACTCAGAGGAGTCATATGGAAGGTCGTCATGGGGAATGTTCCGGATAGGGTCCCAGGGGATGGGGGCGCTTCGGGATCGTAAACTGTTCCATCAGATTGCAGTTTGCGTGCCCGGTTCGTGCCTACGGTTTGAGCCTCGAAGTTGTCGCTGGAGCTGTAATAGCCGGTATCCATCGGTCGCAGGGCATAGAGCACCAGATTTCCACCTGTATAAGGAAAGACGGCTTGCAGCGGGATGGTGATGGTATTAGCTCCGGAAGGGAAGTTCATTGTTCCATCATAGACCATGGTGAAGTTGCCAGTTGGCATGATCCAGCCGGCGGAGAGATCGGTTTCGTCAGTTTGCCCCAGCCAAAACTTCACCGGCATGTCTGTCAGGTTGGTAAAGAAGTTGTTGTAAAAGGTGAGGGCGGTGACGTTACCATACATACCTATCTCGGTGGGATAGTAGAGACATTGAAAGAGACTGTGCCGATAGAAGAACTCCAGGGGGATACCCTCGGCAAGGTTGCCGTCACCCACAGTTACCATCATCACGCCAGCCGGCATCACGGCGATATTCAGATTTGGGGATTGGTCGTTTACCGGGTTGATGTCGCCAGTGAGGATCACCTTGGCATACAGGGAAGCGGGACCTTCAACGGTGGGAGTCCATGTGAGAGCAACCTGCGCAGTTTCGCTGGGTGCCACGCTCACGCCCGGGGAGGAGGCAAGTTCTGTTCCTGCCGCGTTGTACAGCTTCACCGTATAGGTGTTTTGGGTGGCAGTGCCCCAGTTGTAGATTGAAGCCGTGTAGATGGTGGCATTGTTGACGGAAGGTGTGGTGTTTCCGTTCAGAGCGATGCAGGCAAGGTCATTGGGGGATATTTGCTCAAACGCTATATCATCGACGTAGAGATTGCGGCTGGTCCCGCCCAGGCCGTGTTTGAAAGCGATGTGGGTGCCAGTGCCGGTATAGCCTGCCATGGAAAGCGCATATTCGCTAACGGTGGTGGTCAGGGAAAGGTTATGCACTTCGGTGTAGGTGGCAGGATTAGCCGGGTCTGTCATCACGCCGATGGAAATCGGATAGCCCGCTCCGCTGGCACGAGCCCAAAACCTCACCCGCACGGTGTTGACGTTCAGGTTGGCGCCCAATGGCGGCCCGACCAAGAGCAGAGTTGCGTCTGCATCGGAGGGATTATAGAGGCGGACGCAATTAGGCAGGCTGTGCGCGTAAGTTGCAGTGGTGGTATAAGTTTCCACTATAGCGGTCGTGGCGCTCGATTGGATTATCGCCGTCCAGTCGAAGGGCAGGTTCGGAGCAGTTTCCAAATCCCAGTTTTGGGAATAAGGCAGAGTGGTGACTGTTGCATTGCCGTGGGTGGTAAAACTCCAGACAGGGCAGGCGGGTGCGTCACCTATTGTATTAAAAGGAATTATTTTCCAGTAATAGGTGGTGCCAGTCGCCAGTGTCGGCGCGTAGGAGGTCTGGGTGGTGTTTTGGATGAAGGGGGGCGGATTTGTGGTCCCGAAATGGACTTTGTATCCGGTCGGGGCACCGCCGCCGCTGTTCCAAATGAGGGTGGCGGAGGGTCGCACAAGGGTTGCTCCGTTGGCCGGAGAGATTATATTCGCAGGAAAAGGAGGCGTATCAACTGCATAAGTGGTATAGGTGATAGTCACATTGGGGCGGTTTGCCGCAATAGTCCCATTTCCGGTGGGAGGATTCTGGTCGGCTTGCCAGGTGAGATGAGTGCCGGTAAGCGGGGTCGAATAGAGTGCCCCGCCGGTAGAACTGCCACCGGCAGTGCTGCTGCCGCTTCCGCCAAAGTTCCTTTCCACCAGGATCATCAGGTTGTCGCCCATATCCACTCTGAAGGTGCTGCTGAGCGTGAATGAATTCCAGCCGCCGGCCACTGTGCCGGTATAGGGTGAATCGTAGAGGAGAATGGCGCCAGTGATCATATTGGCCCAGGTATCTGTGGCCAGGGAGGGAGAGCTGCTGGTTTTCAGATATATTTTGGTGGGCACCTCTGCCGTTGTGGCAATGCTGGAATACCACGAAATCGCAGATATTTCGGTGTTGTGCGGGCCGATTTCGGCCGCGGTATATAAGGCGGCGCTGCGCTCAAAACCGTAGAAACTTCCCAGCGGGAAGCGTTGGGTGGCAGTTCCGGTGCCGATTACCACTTCCGTGGCAAATAATCCCAGCGTCAGCGCCAGGATACCGATCAATATTATGAGCTTTTTCATAGGACATCTCCTTTTCCTATTGTATCTTTTATGTTTTTATTCATTATTAGCAGATAATTAGAGCGTAGGTCATCGGTATTTTGCCTGTCGATGAGGAGGCTCCGGGTGATGGAAGTATGGGTGGGGTTGCTTGGGGTGAAAGTGTTTGCTCTTGTTTGCGCTTTAACACTGGCCGCAGCACGAGTGAAAAGTGTCAGTGGAGCTGGCAGAACGATTCGTTTTTTCATAATCTTTCCATGGAAGGTTAGTTTAAAAATGATTGGCTATAGGTCAAGCTATTT
>CAXYWN010000045.1:0-11188 GCA_964292625.1 uncultured bacterium | reverse complement strand
GCACGCAGCCGCCCACAAAATAGCAAAGTCCGGAAAACTTGCTGTCCTGTGTGGCGGAGGCCAAAAGCAGGCGCAGTTCTTCGGTCCTCACAGCAGTTCCCCGATCACGGCGTTGGAGACGAACAGCGCCTCGGAAGTCAGGCGTAGCATTGAACCTTCGAGTTCGAGCAGGCCGGAGGTGCAAAACAGCTTTATTTGGGCTGCTTTGGCGGCGAGCAGGTCATATCCGTAGAGGGTTTTAAGTTCATCCAGGTTAATTCCCTCCAGCAGCCTCAGCCCCATCATGATGTGATCGGCACATGCCTGTTCCAAAGAGCATTCCTCGGCCTCTGCCGGCAGCTTTTTCGCCAGGATGTTCTGATAATAGAGGTCCAGATCCGCCGGATTGGTGTAACGAAGATGAGGCAGCAATCCCGACGCGGAGGCGCCCACAGCCAGCCAGTGCCTGCTTTCCCAGTAGGAGAGATTGTGGCGCGAGGCATAGCCCGGACGGCAAAAATTGGAGATTTCGTAGTGTTCGAACCCTGCTGCGGTCAAGTTCTGGCGGAGAGCGTCGTATTGCGCGGCCAGGTTTTCATCATCCGGCAAGGGGGTTGACTCTCCGGAGCTGAGTTTTTGGGCCAAGGGGGTTTCCGGATCCAGGGTGAGCAGATAGGCGGAGATATGTTCCGGCTCCAGAGCCATGTAGCGATCCAGATTGCGGCGGATTCCCTCCGCATCGGAGCCGGGCAGTCCATACATCAAATCCAGGGAGATATTGTCATAGCCGAAATCGCGGCAAAGTTTGATGATTGGGGGAAGCTTTGCCGCCCGGTGCCGCCGGCCCAGCCAGGCAAGATCAGCATCATCCAGACTCTGGACCCCGATGGAAAGACGGTTTATGGGAGTTTCGCGCAAGGCTGACAAATAGGCATGGTTTATCTGAATGGAGTTGGTTTCCAGGGTGATTTCCGCGTCCGGGGTGAGCTCAAACTCGTCGCAGAGACGCATGATTTGGTCTGAACTCAGCAAGGACGGCGTTCCGCCGCCAAAATAGAGGGTTCGCGCTTTATGCAATGAGGGGTCCCGACCTTGCCAGAAGTGGATTTCCAGATGCAGATGATCCAGATAATTTTCAAGAGCGGAGCGGGAAAACGGCAGGCTGAAAAAGCTGCAGTAACCGCAACGCGCCAAACAGAAAGGGATGTGCAGAAAGACTGCCGCCGGGACCTCACCCGCCGCGGATAATGATAAGGCAGAGCTCAGGCTGGGAGAGGATTTCATCCCGCACCCCGGAATCCCGGCCTATCCGGAAACTTTGACGTGTTTTTTGCCGCCGGCGAAGCGAAACATCCTGTTCCAACGGACATGGGGAGTATCGTAGAGCTGGTTGTATTCGATGCCTTTGGAGAAGAAAATCACCCAGGGCGTGCCGGTGATATCGCTGCGATCCAGGAATCCCCAGTAGCGGCTGTCCTCGCTCACGTCGCGGTTGTCGCCCATCACGAAGTATTTTCCCTCGGGGATTCTGATCGGGCCAAACCAGTCGCGATTATAGATCTTGCGGTCTGTATAGCCTTTGGTGCTGTCCGCCGGGACTATGTATTTTTGATACCAGTCGCTGTGCGCGATATAGCCGTCATCCTGGTCTTCCGCAAAACGGTGGGCGATCACCTGGGTGGGCGATTCAGGCGGCGAGGGGATGGGAATGTCGTAGCACTCATAGCCGCGTTTGAAAAGTTTACCGTTGATGAAAACCTGTTTGTCGCGCAGTTCGACGATGTCGCCGGGCATACCTATCACCCTTTTGACCACGTTTTTGCGGGCGTAGTAAGTGAGGTGGAAAAAGGTCGTCGGCATCTTGGCAAAGGCTTGGGATTTATTGAAATAGATGGGGTGAAAGAGTCTGATATAGTTATCCTGAGAATCCGGATGTTCGGGCGTTCCTTCCTCGATTTTGGGATAGCGGAAGGTAACGATTTCCTCGCGTTTGGGGTTGGTGAAGAAATATTTCAGCTTGTTCGCGACCAGATAATCGCCGGTAAGCAGGGTTTTTTCCATCGAGGGAGAGGGAATCATAAAGTTTTGGAAAGTGTAGTTACGGATGATCATGGCCACCACGAAAGCGAAGAAGATGGCCTCGATCCAGTCTTGCAGCCAGGGTTTGCGGCGACGGAACTTCTTTCCGGACGCAATGGTCGGGAGAGGCGTGATGGTGTAAGCAGGCTCTTGATATTCCTGTTTTTTGGCTTTGTTTAGCTTCTGTCTTATATCTTTCATCGTATCCTTCCAAAAAGCTGATATCTTTCCTTATTCTGGATACAGCCGCTTTTGTCAAGCAGGAAATTGCTGTTTAGCCGCGTTCCTGTTTTGGGCGGATACAAAGAGTCAGTGAAATCTGGAAGTAGCGTAGCATTCCGATGCTACGTGATGAACGATGCTGCAAGTCAAACATATTCTTGTGTTCCCTTTTCCGGAGGTTCGGAAACCTCCGCTACGTGATGAACGATGCTGCAAGTCAAGCATATCTTTATGTTCGTTTGCGGAGGTTCGGAAACCCCCGCTCCGTTATGAATCCATCACACAGAAAGCTGCCTCGCCAATCTTTCCACTCTGTTGCCAAGCCTGCCCTTACAGGATTCTGCAGGATGTAATCAATAGCGTGATAAAGCTCCTGCTCATCCCTCACCATGTGGTCGAAGCTTTCTTTTTGCCACAGGCTTCCTTTCTGATCCAACAGCTTGTTTATCTGGTTTGAGGTGAATCTTTTCCAACTATAGGTAATTCCAGCCGGAGAGAAGATATTCCCATCTGCATCCTTTAACGGGAGGATCAGCGCATGAACATGATTGGGCATTATGCAGTATGCCAGGAGCTTATAACGCTTTTTGTCAAAGTGCCGAAGAGCGGTGGCGATGATCTCGGTGATGTCTGCTCGGTGCAGGATTTTGGGCACATCGGGGCTTTTGTCCAGCAGCTGGTCATACCAGGCGAAGAACAACCCATCCTTACGTTTACTGTCTTCCAGCTTTTCAGGTTCGCTTTTATTAACTTGCTCTTGCTGCCATTGGCATTTTCGGTTTTCGAACTTATCGATGACGTCTTGGGGGAAAGTGAATTTCAGCCGAAAAGTAATGAAGATGGGTTTATCGACATCAAACAGATGAGGAAGTCTGCCGGATTTGTAATAGTACTTAAGGTTTTGCTGCGATATGGTGTTGCGTTTGTTCATAGTTACATGTAGCGTAGCATTCCGATGCTACGAAATGAGTGATGCTGTAAACCAAGCATGTTCTTAGTTCCTTTTTCGGAGGTTCGGAAACCTCCGCTACGTAAATGGCGGTACTGCAGTTCAAACATATCTTTATGTTATTTTTCGGAGGTTCGGAAACCTCCGCTACTTGGATCAGAACGCCAGCATCAGCAGGGCTTCGATCTCCCCGGCGCTGAAACGGATAATTTTGCCAATCTCGCGGGAACTCATGATAATGTCGCGTAGTTCGGGAAGCTGATTTTCGCGGATGCCGAGGTCGCGAAGGCTGGTGCTGGAGCCCCAGGCTTGGATCTGGTCGCGGAATCTGCGCAGGGCGTGGGAGACGCTGTCCGCGCCCATAACGCTTTTGGCCCAAAACTCGAAGCGGGCGGGGAACTTTTCGCTCACGTATTCGATCCAAGCGGGGAATATTACTCCCAGTCCTTCTCCGTGGGCGATCTTGGGGTCAAGCACGGAAAAAGCGTGTTCGATGGTGTGACAGGCCCAGTCGCCGCCCTTGAGGCCGGCTCCGCTGATCCCGTTGAGGGCCAGAGTCGCACTCCAGGCCAGGTTTCCCCGGGCCACAAGGTCGCAGGAGTTTTTTTGCAGCCGGTTGGTCATAGCAGTGATGGTTTTCAGCAAAGCGGCATCGATGGCCAAAGTTACTTCGGCCCGCTCATCCATGAAAAAGAATTCCAGAATGTGGGCGATGGCGTCCAAGGCGCCATTGGCGGTTTGGCGGAAAGGCAGGCTGCACTGCACGGAGGGATCGATGATCGAAACCCGCGGATAGAGCAAAGGCGAGTTGATGCTCCATTTCTTCTTTTCCTCGGTGTTGGTGATCACCGCGTTGCCGTTCATTTCGCTGCTGGTGCCGGATAAGGTGAGCACGGTAAAGACCGGCAGGGCACGGGCGATGCGCTCCTTGCCGGAGAAGGCGTCCCAGACATCCTTCAGATAAAATCCCGCGGCGGCGGCTTTGCCGCTGTCGATCACGCTGCCTCCGCCCACCGCCAAAATGGCATCCACCTGTTCGAGCTTTGCCAGTTCAATTAGCTCGCGCGTCTTTTCCAGAGTGGGATTCACTTGCACGCCCCAGGCTTCGATCCAGTCGATCTGGCTATCTTTGAGGCTATCGCAAACCTGGCGGTGCACGCTGTTGGCGCGGATTGACGCTACTCCTGCCACCAACAGGCATTTACGCACTCCCGCGTTCCGCATTTCAGGCCCAATCTGCTTTATCATTCCGGTTCCAAAATGAATCCGGGTGGGGTTGTAAAAACTGAAAGATTCCATCTCTGCTCCTTAATCTGTGTTCCGTTCCAAAAGCTATTCGGTTATTGATATATTAAAGTCAAAGCCCCGCCTGGCAAACTGAAAAGCGCCTTATCTGGCGGCAGGTGGACTTTTTGCCTGGGTTAAAGGCTATTGACAAAATCTCCAGACCGGAAAAACATGGTTTTTGTGTCTGAATGAACGTCCAAACAGGATAAAGAAGATGTACAAGCTATTGAATTCCCGCCCGCGCCATGCCCATGGCGCAAAACCATAAAGGCCGCAAATGCTGTTTATTTTGAGCCGCAGCGATCAGGCACCGTTCAACATTGCCAGTGAGGAATACATCCTGAGCCACTTTGAGGAGGACGTTTTCCTGCTTTACCGCAACGGGCCCTCGATCATCGTGGGACGCAACCAGAACACCCTGGCAGAAATCAATTTGCCCTGGGTGCGGGAACACGAGATTCCGGTGGTCCGCAGGCTGACCGGCGGCGGCACTGTCTTTCACGACATGGGAAACCTCAATTTTAGTTTTATCATGGCCAGATCGGCGAACGAGGAAAGCGGCTTTGCCAAATACACCGCCCCGGTGCTGGCCGCGCTGCAGGAATTGGGTGTGGACGCCCGTCTGGAAGGGCGCAACGACCTTATGATCCAGGGGCTGAAATTCTCCGGCAATGCCCGCGCGGTGCATCCAAACAAGATTCAGCAACATGGCTGCATCCTCTTTGAATCTAAAATAGCCGATCTGAGCGATGCTCTCAAGGCAAATCCGTTAAAATTCAGGGACAAGGCGGTGAAATCAATAGCCAAGCGGGTAACGAACGTCTGTGAACACCTGCCCCGGCCGGTGACGCTGGAAGAATTTATCCGGCTGATCCAGAGCCAGGTGTTGAAGACGTATCCCGAAGCCCGCGAATATGCCTTCAGCCAAGCCGATGAAGACGCCGTCAACGCTTTGGTGGAAAGCAAATACGGCACATGGGACTGGAATTTTGGCAGTTCCCCGGCTTACAATCACGTTCAGGCCATCCGCTGCGCCGCGGGCACGATCGAGTTTCACGCCGACGTCCATAAAGGCCGGATCGCCGCGCTCAGGGTCTTTGGTGATTTCTTCGGCAATCGCGACATCCGTGAGTTGGAAGACGCTCTCATCGGCCTGCCGCACCGGGAAGAAGAGCTGCGCCGGACTTTGGAAAGGCTGCCGCTCAATGAGTATTTCGGCTCCGTGACCTCCGCCCACATCCTGCCCGGGCTGGTTTGATGCCGCTTTTAAAGCGATCAAGGGTGTCCCATTGCTGGTTTTGAGCGGTCAAAAAAAACCTTGACCAATAAAGCAGATTATTTTCAATGTGGTTTAATCTCAGATTGGAGTATAGATGAACATACATTTTCGCGACGTTCAGACTGGTAGCGTGGAAGCCCGCGCTGTCATGGAGATCGCCGATGGCGTTTTTCTGAACGAAATCACCATTCTCAATATAGATGGCGAGATCGTTGTAGAATTTCCCAGGAAGAGTTTTTTGGGTAAGCTTAACCGCACCTATTACATGGAAGTTGTCACCTTTGAGGATAGCAACAAGCGCATCGTGTGGGAGCTGGAAATCAAGAGCGCCTACCGCGAATGGCGCAAGGCAAACAAGAAAGTACTGGTTTATGATAGCAATAACAATAATATAGATGGAGGATCATCATGATCACCGACCTGCAAAACATCCTTTCCACGAATGTCCGGGGGATGAAGCGCTCCGCCATCAGGGAGCTGCTGAAGTTTTTGGGCCAACCAGGCCTGATTTCCTTTTCCGGAGGTTTTCCGGATCCCGCGACCTTCCCCGTTGAAGAACTGAAAACCATCATCGCCGATGTAATGGACACCGAGGCGGCTTTCGCGCTGCAATACGGCGCCACAGAAGGCGACACCCTGCTGCGCACCATGCTGGTGGAACGCTATAAAAAAGCCGGCGTTGATATCGGCCTCGAAAACATGATCATCACCACCGCTTCCCAGCAAGCCCTGGACCTCATTGCCAAGGTCTTCATCGACCGCGGCGACACAGTTATCGTGGGCCTGCCCTCCTACTTGGGCGGCCTCAGCGCTCTCAATTCCTACGGCGCCGATATGATCGGAGTTCCGATGGACGATGAGGGAGAAATCCCGGAAATCATGGAAGCCAAAATCCAGGCAGCCATCGCCAGAGGCAAAAAGCCGAAATTCATCTATGTGATCCCGGATTTTCAGAATCCCGCCGGGATGACCATGGGCGAAAAACGCCGCCGCGAGATCATCGCCATCGCCCACCGCTATGACATCCTCATCCTTGAGGACAGCCCCTACCGCGAACTTCGCTACGAAGGCGAAGATCAGCGCACCCTCTATGAACTTGACGGCACCGGCCAAGTGATTTTGCTGGGCACATTTTCCAAGATCTTCTGCCCCGGTTTCCGCATCGGTTGGGTGGTGGGCCATCCGGACGTGCTGGACAAGATAGTGGTATCCAAACAAGCCACCGACCTCTGCACTCCGCCTTTCACCCAGCGCATCGCCGCGCGTTACATCGAGCGGGGCTTTATGGATCCCAAACTGGATCAGATCCGCACGCTCTACAAAGCCAAGCAGAAAGTGATGCTGGACGCTCTGGAGGAATTTATGCCCGAGGAATTCACCTGGATCAAACCCAAAGGCGGCCTCTTCCTGATGGCCTACGGTCCCGAAGGCATCGACACCAACACCCTGCTGATGCAATGCATCAAAGAGCAGAACGTGGCTTACGTGGCCGGAACCTCCTTCTTCTGTGACGGAGGCGGACACAACACCATGCGCCTGAATTTCTCCTACGAATCCGAAGAAAACAACTACGAAGGTTGCAAGCGTCTGGGAAACTTCTACAAACAAGCACTGGCCAAAAGGTCCTGAACGAAAGCGAATGGAAAAAATGGAAAAGATAAACCCTCGAAAAACTGTGCCTAAAAAGGTCGAAAAAGACCGCGTGGGCATGATCATCAGGGAAGAAGACACGCTGGCAAAGATGGAGGTGGAACCCACCGAAGTCAAGGCTCCCGGCGACGATGATTCCCCCGTTCTGATTTATTACAACTGGTGCAAAAAGTGCGGCATCTGCGTCGCGTTTTGCCCCACCGGCTGCCTGGGACGCAGACCCGACGGCTCTCCCTATGTCGCGGCGCCGGAAAAGTGCATTCACTGCGAGACCTGCGACCGCCTCTGCCCCGATTTCGCCATCACTGGCGCCAAAGACCGCTGAGGAGTAACTATGCCAAAAACAGACAAGATCACCAAACCCGCTCCCAAAGCGGCAGCTAAAAAAACCAAGGCTGAATCCAAGCTGAATGAATTGGAGACCCAGCGCGAACGCAAGACCGTGCTGATGCAGGGTAACGAGGCTGTAGCCTACGGAGCCCTGGATGCCGGCTGCAACTTCTTTGCCGGCTATCCTATCACCCCTTCCACCGAGATCGCCGAGATCCTGGCCGCCGAACTTCCCAAACGCGCCGGTGTCTTTGTGCAGATGGAAGACGAAATCGCCAGCATCTGCGCGATCACCGGAGCCTCCCTGGCGGGAGCCAAAGCTCTCACCGCCACATCCGGACCCGGATTTTCGCTAATGCAGGAAGGCATCGGCTTTGCCAAAATCACCGAAACGCCATGCGTGGTGGTGAATGTCCAGCGCGTGGGACCTTCCACCGGAATGCCCACCAGTTGCGCCCAGGGCGAAATCCAGCAATCCCGCTGGGGCAGCCACGGCGACAGTCCTGCCATCGTGCTCTACCCGGACAGCGTGAAGGAATGCTACGAACTCACCATCCGCGCCATCAACCTCTCCGAGAAATACCGCACCTGCGTTATTCTGCTGCTGGACGAGGTTTTGGGCCATATGCGGGAAGCAGTTTGTCTGCCGGATCTGGCCAAAGTGAGCGTGATTTCGCGCATCAAGCCGACCGTCCCGCCCCATTGGTACAAGCATTATGATGAAAACCAAAAATATCTCTCCCCTCTGGCCAGTTACGGCGACGGCTACCGTTTTCACGTAACCGGACTCACCCACGACCAGTTGGGATTTCCCACCAATAAAGCCAGCGAAGCCGCCGATATGATGGATCGCCTGCGCAAAAAGATCACCTATAACATTCGCGACCTCGTCCAGATCGAAAGCTACGAGATGGAAGACGCCAGGATCGCCATTTTTGCCGCCGGCATCACAGCCCGCGCCGCCAAAGAAGCGGTGGCGATGGCACGTCAGGAAGGCATCAAAGTCGGTTTGCTGAGACCTCTCACAATCTGGCCCTTCCCCGATGAAGCGGTGCGCAAAATGCTGCGCGACGTGGAAATCGTGATCGTACCGGAACTCAGCCAGGGTCAGCTAGTGCGCGAGATTCAGCGCCTGGTGAAAGACCGCAGCGACAGCAAACTGATCAAAATCCAGCGCGTGAACGGGCAACTGATCTCTCCCGTGGACATCCTGCGCAAAATAAAAGGGGCAATTTAATTATGGCAACCATACCACAACGCGTAATCCATGAATATCTGCGCCACGACAAGAAATTTCCCCATGTCTGGTGCGCCGGATGCTCCAATGGCATCATTCTGGGCTCCATTATCCGCGCCATGGCCGGAATGGATATCGACCGCGACGACATCGTGATGGTCTCCGGAATTGGCTGCTCTTCGCGCATGCCGGTCTATGTTGATTTCAACACCCTGCACACCCTGCACGGCCGCTCCATCGCCTACGCGACCGGAATAAAACTTCACAAGCCCCATCTGAAAGTGGTCGTGATCACAGGTGACGGCGACTGCACCGCCATCGGCGGCAACCATCTGATCCACGCGGCCCGCCGCAACATCGATCTCACGGTGATCCTGGTGAACAACAACATCTATGGCATGACCGGCGGACAATGCTCCCCCACCACGCCACACGATGCCATCGCCACCACCGCGCCCTATGGCAACATCGAGCCCGACTTCAACATCTGCAAGCTCGCCATCGGCGCAGGTGCCACCTATGTGGCACGCACCACGGCTTTCCACACTCAGGAAACCCAGGCCATGGTGAAAGAAGCGATCGAACATCCCGGCTTTGCCCTGATCGAGGTGATCAGCGCATGTCCCGTAATCTACGGACGCCTCAATAAAAAAGGTGGCGCTCCGGAGATGATGAAAGAAATGCGCGACAACTCCGTGCCTCTGTCCGCGGTGGAAAAACTTCCTCCGGAAAAGGTGGAAGGCAAGATCATCCGCGGAGTGCTGCGCAAGGAAATCCGTCCGGAATTCTGCGCCCAATACGCCGATCTGGTGAAACGGGTGCAGCCCAAGGGAGATGAAGCATGAGTAAGAAATATGAGATCCGGCTTTCAGGAAGCGGCGGACAAGGCCTGATCCTCGCCGGGATCATCCTCGCCCGCGCCGCTGTTCTGGACAAATGCAGCGTGACCCAAACTCAGAGCTATGGCCCTGAATCCCGCGGCGGCTCCTCACGCACAGATGTGATCATCAGCGACGAGGAAATCTATTTCCCCGAGGCGGTGAATTTCAACTGCCTGCTGGCGCTCACCCAGGAAGCCTGCGATAAATATCTCTTCGACCTGCGCGAGAAAGGCATCCTGATCATCGACACCACCTTTGTGAAAAACCTCGCCCTGGTGGCGGAAAACACCTACGAACTGCCCTTCACCGAGATCGCCATGGAAAAGCTGGGCAGTCCCATCACCACCAACATCATGTCTCTGGCCTTTTTGGTGAAAATCACCGGCATCGTGAAAGAAGCCTCACTGAAGCAATCCATCGCCGAAACAGTGAAACCCGCCTTTGTGGAGATCAACCACAAAGCGATGAAGATCGGCTTCGATCTCGCCGCCAAATACGGTAAATAGGAGCCTGGCGCCATGATCAAGCATATCTCCCACATCGGCATCGCCGTTCGCGATCTGGATGAAGGCATCGCCTTTTACGAAAAGCTGGGCCTCACCCTGGAAGGTACAGAAGAAGTGCCCTCCCAGATGGTGAAGGTGGCCTTCTTTCCCTGCGGGGATACCCGCATCGAGCTTCTGGCCCCCACCTCCGAGGACAGCCCCGTTGCCAAATTCCTGGAGAAGAAAGGCGAAGGAATCCAGCATATCGCCTTTGCGGTGAACGATCTGCCCGCGGCCCTAAAGCAAGCAGAAGACAGCGGCATCCGCCTCATTGACAAGGAACCCCGCCCCGGGGCTCACCACGCGGATATCGCCTTTCTGCATCCCAAATCCAGCCTGGGCGTCTTGATCGAATTCTGCCAGGAAGCAGAGCACAAATAAACGTAAACTCCGGCCGCAATGCCGGAAGATATCGAACCTATGGCCGGTCCTCGCGACCGGCCTTTTTCATTCGAGCTAGATTTGAGGGATTTCGGAAAGGCACTTTCCCCCGGAGATAGCGTCTCAGCCCTGGCCTTATTTGGCAAAACCAAGTGATAATGTGTCATTCCAGAGCCCTCCCGTCATTCCAGAGCCCCCCTGTCATTCCAGCGCAGGCCCGTCATTCCAGCGCAGGCTGGAACCCAGTTCTTTATCAGCCCCACAACTCCAATGCTTTCCCGCCATTCCAGAGCCCCCTGTCATTCCAGCGCCCACCCGTCATTCCAGCGCAGGCTGGAACCCAGTTCTTTATCAGCCCCACAACTCCAA
>CAXYWN010000044.1:0-11270 GCA_964292625.1 uncultured bacterium | reverse complement strand
GCAGAGAGGTTTTGGCACGCGTGAACGCCACATAGAGGTTGTTCATTTCCTCCAACATTTGGGAGTATTCAGCTTTTTCAGCCAGAGCTTTGTATCCTGAAGCCTTGATGATGTCGGCATAGTGATAGGTGAGGGCAAAATCCCGCAGGTCCTGAAAATCGGCTCCGGCAAATTCTGGGTAGGCCTTGAGCTTGGCATAATCGTTCCCGCCCCGGCCGCTGAGGTTGTAAAGCAGAAAGACCCTGTCGAACTGCAATCCCTTGGATTTATGCACGGTTAGGAGTTGCAGAGAGCCTCCGCCCTCAACAGAGACCTGTTTGAAAGAATCCTGGCCTTCGTTGTCTTCCAGATAATCCATGAAGGCGGGAATGGACTTATCTTTTTGGGTGGTGGATAGTTCAAAGTCGCGCACGAGGCTCAGAAAAGCGTGAATGTTCAGGTAATCTCGTGCAAAGGCCTGGGGGTTCTTCTCCCCAGCTTCGGCTCCTTTTTGTTCAGGCAGACAGAGGTCCGTCAACACACGGCAAGATTGAGATATCGAGCCGTTCTGGTTCAGAGACAGCGTGTACAGAGCATTCGCGATGGGGCAGACGGAAAAATCCGGTTCCCGTTCTGCCTCCCTGGCGAAATAGATTTCATCTGCCACGGCCTTGAGTTCCGGGGCTCTCAGCAGGATGTAGTCGGAGCGCAGAACCTCGAGAAAATCGAGCCATCCCCCCCAGGCGAGCCAGCGCAGCCACGCCAGCAGAGGCGAAACCCATGAATGATCCTGCAGCATACCGGAGGGCTGATAGATGCTGCCAATATCTTCTGAATCCAGAACACTCTGGATTGCAGCCAGTTCTTTGCCGGTGCGGCAGATGACCGCCATGCTTTCCTGGCTGTCGGATTTAACGTGGGGCTTGATAAAATCACGCACAAAATCCTGATATACTTGGTTAAGGTTTTTCCCTGCGCCGACAGTTGCATACTGCGCGGTGCGAAATTCGATTCTGGTCTGCGGATCCAGTTTCGCCACGGCATCGCGTAGCGGCTCAAAAGGCCATTTGAGATCAAATTCAGCCAGCCTCCCTGCGATGAGGGAAGAGCCGAAGACCCGGTTGACAAACTGGACCATTTTGAGGCTGCTGCGATAGGATTTTTCCAGAGGTTCCTGCTCCAGATGCCGCAAAGAGCCAAAGATTGAACGCAGATTCAGCAGCAACTCACGCTCTCCGCCCCGCCAGCCGAAAATGGACTGCTTTTCGTCGCCCACAACGATCACGCCGCCATAATCCTTGGTTCCCACGCCGCTGGTGACTTCTTCGATTATTGGTTTCAGAATGGCGAACTGGAGCAGCGAAGTATCCTGAAATTCATCGATGAGGATGAAGCGGCTGCGATGGGACAGAAACTGGTAAAACTCCGTTGCCACCGCCTCGTTCTGCATATCGAACTGAGGCGGCTCAGCACTGAACAAAGCCTCCAGGGTAAACCAGGAAATGTCGTCGTAAGTCATGTTTTTATAGCGATAGAGCAGCTTGTCGTACTCAGCCAGGATTGCCGACCAGACCTCGATTATCTCAGCCTGCTCCGGCAAGAAGTGCGTGTGTAACAGATAGTTGGCCAGATAGCCGTAAATTTGTGTTTCCAGCCCTTGAATGGCCTCCCGAACGTCGGCCAGTTTGGCGTTCCTGAACTTACCTTGATCCACAATCTTGCCATCTTTGCAGTTGATAAAGAAACGCAGACAGCTGTCAGGAGTGGAGCACAGACGGCTGACCGCTTCTTGCAGTTCGTCAAAGGAGTCGGGAAAAACTGGGAACAGGTTCCGAAAAGCCTTCACAGTACAGTCTTGGGGACTGGGTTTGGGGCTGAACTCTTTTAGCAGAGAGACAAGCGCTTCCAGGCTTTCTTTTACCGCGGTCAGAGACTGGTCGCGGGACGCAATGTTGCCTTCTTCGTGTAGCTCCCACAAGGTGCCCTCAGGCGGGGTTTTCCCCTCTTTTTTTTGGATTTGGAAATACAGCCAGCGCTGTTGGATGAGCGATTTGAAGAATCCCTCATATTCGTCCAGCGAGGGATTGATCTTGCGGCTCAACAGACTGTCCAGTTTGCTTTTAAACTCCGGTTTCATCAAGTGTTGCATCAGAAAAGGCAGACGTTTTTGCACTGCATTGGTATCTATCTCAAACTTCTCAATGCTGCGCAGGGGGCAGACTATATTGCGGAAAACACCGTTGATGTAGGCGTCGATGGTCATCACCTGAAGCTGTTTTCGGTCTGTTGAAAGAGCGCGCAGAGCCCGGTTTAGAAGTTCCAGCTCTTTGTCTGTAAGCCCGGAAGCTCCTCTCTCCGGCCAGAGGCTGTCCAGCAGTCCCCGTCTTTCTTTAACCTCCTCCTCTTTGGCTGGGGTTTCGTTGCAAAGCAAAGCCAGATGTGCATTTATCCTTTCCCTGATCTCGGCGGTGGCTTTCTTGGTGAAGGTAAGCACGAGGATGTTGTCCAGGCTGAAATCCGGACTTTGCCCATAGAAGCCCAGAATGATGCGAATGTATTCCAGGGCAAGGCGATAGGTTTTACCGGTGCCGGCGCTGGCAGTGATGATCTTGCTGGTAAAGCTGTTCATTCTTCACCTCCTCTGTCGGCCTGGAAAAGATCGGCCCGAGTGACCCTGGCCAGTTCTTTCCTATCCCCCGCTTTTTTGCCCATGGCAAAGCCGTTTTGCAGGCATTCCGTGAAAACCTCTGCAAGGCCATCCCGCCATTCATAGCGGCGTTTGTCCGTGATCTTCCTGCCACCTGTTTCGCGCTTGAACACCAGCCAGAACTGGGAGTTCAGTTCCTTGCCGTGTTGCGCTTCATCCAGCAGGTAATAAAGCCATTCATAGAACAGCAGTTGTTCGTCGTTGCTCTCCCCGGTCTTGAAATCCACGATGTAGTTGCGTTCCGGACATTCAATGCGCAGGTCCGCCTTGCCGCGGATCCAGATGGAGTAATCCCTTCCCGAGTGCAGCACCCGGATCAATTCCTGTCCCTTTTTTTCCTCTTTGGTCATATAAACTTCTTCCGGGATCAACTGGAAACTTACTCCCGCAAGCCTTGGCTGCAGAAAATCCGTGTAAAACTCCCGGACTGATTCCACCAGATTGTCGGAGATAATGCTCACCAAAAACTCGTGATTGTAGTTTTGGGGGATTTTATAAATATAGAGGCGGTCGGGGTCATTCAGCAGATTGTCCAGCGTTTCCCGCAGCACTACAGTGTCGGTGAAAGCATGCTCCAGTTTGTGCAGGTTTGCGCCCTCTTTGGCCAAAGGCAACAAAACCGCCGAAAGGAAAGCGTGCATGATACTACCAAAGAGTTTTCGGCTTAGTGTTTCCTTGGGTCTGAGATCCAGATCCGGCAGTTTGCGCAGGTACTTCAAATACCAGGCGAAAGGGTTCTTCTTCAGGCCGGCCAGGCTGTAATAACCGGAGTCAATCCGCGTCTGGGTGCCAAAATCCGTTTCCGGTGAACAAGGCAGAGTAAAAAAGCCGTCGGGGTCTTCACCAATCCCACAATGACGGGAATCGGTAAGCCCCGGTAACTTTTCGCCTGTATCTTTGTGTGCTTCAAAGCTTGCCAGATAGAGCGTTGAAACGCGGGGCGCGAGCTTTCGCGGCTCCCCAAAGTCAATGCCGTCCAGTGCCTTATCAGCTAAAGCCTGGGTTAGTTCGGTCAAGAAACTGCCAGGCTCGATGTCCTTTTCCAGATTGCGGTAGGTGAAAATCACGCACTTATTGCTGGTCAGGACGGTACGCAAAAAGTAATAACGCTCCCGCTCGCGCAGGTCCGGATAACTCTTGAGGCCCAGCCTGGCCCGCTGAGATTCGTTAAGCAACCAGACAGGATTGGGGTTGGAAGGTATCTCCCCTTCGATGGCATGAAAGAAAAAGACGGTTGAATGGGTCAGATTGCGCAGGTCCAGAAGATTGCTCACTTCCAGGAACTCTTCATTCCCCCGGGCCTTATCGAAGCTGTATTTGCCGCTACCCAGAGATTCCAGGAATAGTTGCAGCACCGCCGCCGCCAGAGCAATCCCCTCGCAACCGAATAGCCCGCTCCAATCGTCCACGATGCCCATGTTTTCCAAACTTGCAAAGTTGGAGAGGCGTTCATAAAAGACTTCCAGGACATTGCTGTGCCGCAGTTCCTCTTCCCGACAGAGGTCGCGAATCCTGATTCCCCCGGGGAGGTCGATCAGCTTGATCAGGTCCTGCGGCCGGGCAATCTCGGCAAGCTGCTCCAGAAGCAGAAAATGGCTCTTCAGAATCCCGCTCAGCAATTCAAATCCATGCTTGCGATACAGCTTATTCAAAAGCTGCAATTCTCTGTCCACATAGAGTATATCGTTTTGGAAAAGGTATTTTAGCTCTTCCAGTAAAAGGCCTTTGTCGCTGACCTGCATTCCGTAAAACTGGAGAAATTGGACTTCGGAACAGGCATCCAGAATCAGCCGGAGCGGTAAAAAACCCTCATGCAAGGTAGCCTGCATCGCCTCCAAATGTTTCTGGAAAATCCGCAACATCTGATAGATGCCGCTGCCGATAAAGCTCTCCGAGCTTGAGCAGTTAAACCTGCCAGCATCAAAGAGATCGCGATAATGAGATTGGTTGAAATGGCTGTCAACAATCACCGCCTGTCCCAAGTCTTCACCGGGCAAGGCATATCCTCCCAGAAAGGCCAGCGCCATCTGCTCGGCGTTTTCGCATTCCACTATCTCCAGTTTGCGAAGGGTGAAATCCGTCCCTTCCAAGCTGCCCAGACTAATCTTTGGGGGTTCAAGATTCTGCTGCTCATATTGGGAAGCCTGCACCAGCACCAGAACTTCATTTCCCGCGTCTTCTAAGTCATCCAGCAGCGCCTTTTCCAGCCTGCTGTAGTAGTATTGGTTCACGAAGATAACCCTACGTCCGGAAAAGGGAACCTGGATGGTTTCCACCCTGCGGCTGAAGATCGGATCACTCAAACCTAAAGCTTCCAATTGATTCTGATAGCGGCTCCGGATGTCCAGAACCCTGCTCAGGTAATCCTCCTGCCATTGCAGCAGCGTCATCTGAGCGCGTCCAGGAAGGTCGGACAGGATGTCCGTATCCACGCTTTCGTCGCTGAGTTCCTCGAAGAACTGGAAAAAGTGATTACCCCATTCCACTATGTCGAAAAAGCCGTTGATGTGATAATACTCACGGTCTTCGGCGCTGAGCGACTGATACAGGCAAAGCATGCGTTTGTCATCACTTACAGCCGGCGCTGCTGGCAGTAACAGCGAATCCTTGAAATCTTCCATGGCCACAAACTCGCAATCCTGCAAAGCCCAGTCTGCCATGAACCGCTGCCTGGCCTTGGAAGCGGAAATCCTGGTGGGGAAAACCAAAATGCCGGAATCACGGGCCTGAGCCAGAGCCGCCTCTGTCAGATCCTCACTGAAGTTGATGTTAATCAGGGTGCGCAAAGAAACCTCCCGTAAACCCTTTTTTACATAGTCCGGCAGGCTTGGCTTTCTGTCAAGCTTAAATCGCCCTCGTTCCTGGACGTATTGTCCTTGTCAAATCCATGCCCAACTCTTGTCCGGCGTCAACATTGTCTCGGCATGGGACAGATATTGGCGGGACATACATGATCGGGAAAGGTGAGGACAGACATATATAATCAGACGGGCAAAGTCTCCCTGATAAAATAAATCCACGGCAGGAAAGCACTAACTGGCGAGGGCGCTGATGAACGCGGCGGCAAGTATGGTCTCACCGCTGGTATGATAGCTGATGATACCGACAGCTATTATGATCTTTTCAAAAGCAAAACGCAGTGAGCAGCGATTCCAGCTCCGCCGCCTGAAACGCCAAGGCCTTCTTCAGTGGTGGCTTTCACACTCACGTTGTCCTTGTCGGTGTTCAAGTCGGTGGCAATATTGTCCCGCATTTCGTCGATGTAAGGACGGAGCTTAGGCCGTTCGGCACAGACGGTGCAATCGAGGTTGGCGATAGACCAGCCGCGTTCCCGGATCATCGCGTAAACACTGCGAAGCAGGTCCCGGCTGTCCGCGCCCGCGAAGGCGGGGTCAGTATCTGGAAAGTGGGAGCCGATATCGCCGAGAGCCAAGGCTCCCAGCAGAGCATCAATAACAGCATGGATCAGTACATCGGCATCGGAATGTCCCAGCAGGCCCAGATGAAAGGGGACATGCACCCCGCCGAGGATCAGCCTGCGTCCCGGCACCAGTTTGTGCACGTCATATCCGATACCTACGCGGAACATGGCTCAATCCACCGTTATCGATTTGGAAACATTCTTGGGCACATCCGGATGCACCCCGTGGTCCTGAATGTTGAGTTTATCGAGCTTTTTCATCTTGCGGATGCTCATGCGCAAAGCCAGGAGTTGAAGCACCACCGTCGCCGAAAAACAAGTTAGCAGGCTGTCGCCTGTCTTGGGAAGCATCAAATAACCCCAGCCATAATATTGGCCTTCCCGGGGATTGGTGCTGGCGTTTTTAAGCAGTTGCTCATTCTCTTCAGCGATCACATAGGTGTTGGAACCGCGGATTTTGTGGGTGTTTATCTGGGAAATTGTGAGATTGACATCCCTTTCATCAGGGCCGGTGACGTAGATGAGCGGATAGTTGCGGTTGAGGGAAGCGTAAAAATCCCGGTCGGCCACCGTTTCCCGGAACAGTTTGTCTGCTTCCGTGGACAGGTTGAAGGGTTGGGTACGGTAAAAAATGAAATCCACCATGGCCTGATAGATTTCGCGGGTGTGGGCACGGTCCAGGCCGCGCTGCTCAGCGGTGGTATCTATTTGCTCGATTACCTCGCCAAAAGCCCGCACGAAACTGCGGACTTGTTTGAAGCCATAGACAGTGTTCTTGCCCAGGATAGTGTTCGGGCCGTGTTTAAATTCAGAGGCTTCGCGCCCCTCGGCGTGGTTGAGAACTGTCTCCCGAATCTTAAGCGCTCCTTCCATCGCCACCCCGCTGATTTTGGTGGCCAGAACGTGAAGCGAGGGCTCCATATAGATTTTGGCCGCGATGGAATCCACCATATCCGCTGTGTTTTCCAGGGTTTCTTTGATCAGTAAAGGTATCTGAGCCAGAGTCTGTTCCCGTCGGGCCAGCGTCTCCAGTTTCTGCTTGAGCAGGTCCTCATTATCGCCGTTGAGACCCGCTTCCAGTTTCATTCTGGCGGTGCGGATGGCCAGATAATAAAAGAGGGTGATCTGGTTCATGAAACTCTTGGTGGCCGGCACGGCGATTTCAGGTCCACAGAGGATTTGGATGGCCAGGTCGCCCTTTTCGATGCCGAGGGTGGAATTGATGTTGTTCACCAGCACCACTTTACGCACGTCCAGTTTCTGTTCTGTAATGTCGTTGAAAATATCGATGAGGTCCTTGGTCTCGCCGGATTGGGAAACACCGATGATGAGGTCGTGGTCCTTGATGCAGTGAGAATATTCACCCCGGAAATCGCCTGGCAGGATGGGAATGATTTCCACCCCAGCGATTTCGTTGAAAAAGAGGGCCCCGATCTTGGTGGCGTGAAAGCTGGTCCCACATGCGATGGAATAGGCGATGCGGTTGTTTTTGATGGTGTTTTTGATGAGGTCTAAAAAGTTCTGAACGCTGATCTCAAACTCTTCCACACTGCAGGTTTCAGATAGTGAGTCAAAAGCCTTCGCCAAAATCAGCCTGCGTACGTCAAACTCCTTTCCTATAAGGTCGATGAAGATGTTTTTATCCCAGGAAAAGAAGTACTTTTTCTCAAAAACTTCCCGCACTGCAACTTCAAAGATGGCCTGGTAGGAGGCTCTGGCAGCCGCGAAGAAATTGGCAAATTCTCCGGATTCGATGAGGGCATCGAACCACTCTTGGTTTTTCACGGGGTCCTGGCTATCCAGAATCTCTCTCATCCTGTCGCTTAAAAGTTCCCTGATGTTTTGCTGCTCAATCAGTTCCAGCATGCGCTTGCCGGATTTTGACCCGCCCTGAAACAGCTTTACCAGTTTGCCGGTGGATTCCACCTGCGCAAAAATCTCCTGCTCCATGAAGTAATCAAATTCAGGCTGCAACGCCACATCCTCGGCACGCAGCCTCGAAAGCACCGACTCTTTATTGATTCTGGCGCCAGCTTCATACGTCTCGTCATCTGCGTTTACCCGTTTGAAACGAAGTCGTTTTTGGGCATAAACTTGATAGCCTGCGGAGTTGTATTCCACAAACTCACCCTCACGCAGATTCACCAGCATCTTGGTGAAGCGCAAAACTGAGGTGAGGTCCGAGGAAGCCAATTTGAAAGGCATCCCTTCCAAGTCCCCCACGCCAAAATAGAGGCTGCTGCCGGCCTTGATCGCCCACATCGTCTGGGTGATTGGATCCACCACCACCCCTGCATAGGAGCCCACAACCTTATCCTCAGTGTTGATGATGGCCTGGCGCATACAGGCTTTCCTTTTTTCTGCATCGGTGGGGTTGCCGGCTTTGGTCATCTCAATATCAAAGAAATGTTCCACGCTGTGAATAAGCATCTCGCCGTCATTATCCGAAAGCACGGTGTGTCCCTCATTGGTAAGCCAGATTTTGAGTTCGCAGGTATTCGTAATATTGCCGTTGTGAGCGCCGTAGAGATGGCGTTTGCAACTGACCTCATGCGGTTGGGCGTTGGTTTTGCCCACATTGCCGAAGGTGGCCCAACGAACTTGCCCGCAGAACAGTTTTCCGCTCTGCTTCTCTATTCCGAGGGTCTTCACCAGGGTGCTGGGAGCGCCTACATCCTTGAGCAGAACGATATCTTCTCCCTCGCCCTGAAAAGCGGCTCCGGTGGAATCAAAACCTCTGTATTCCAAAGACCGCAACAGACGCGAGGCGTATTCCCCCATCTTCAGCGAGACTTTTGGCAAAGCCAGTCCCAAAACTCCGCAACCCAAACCGGGTACAGGCAGTGGAATCCGGATATCCCGGAAACGGGCAGCGAATCCGCGTATCATTCGGTTGTAGAACTCTAAAAATTTTGGCATAAAACTAATATCCTTTAGATAAGATTGTTGTCGAGAATCTGACGGGCAAAGAAAAGATCGACCTCGTCGGTGATCTTGAGATTAAGGTCCGAACAGAATTTATAGCGCACCTTGCCGCCATTGTGCTCCACCAGCGCGGAGTCGTCCGTACTCACATAGCCTTCCTGGTAGGCGCGTTCGTAAGCGGCCAGGATCAGCTTGTAGCTAAAAACCTGGGGTGTGAAAACCTGCACCAGATTGTGCCGCGGGAGGGTTTGCTCGATGTAGTCGCCCTGGATGCTTTTGATGGTGTTCTTGAGGCGAGCGACAGGGATCACGGCTTTATCTTTGAGGACAATTTCGTAGAGTTCCCCGATTAAATCCTCTGTGATGAAGGGTCGCACCGCGTCGTGGATAAAAACGAATTGAGTGCCGGGCGGACAGTTTTGCAGGGCGGCGAACACACTGTCCTGGCGCTCGATCCCGCCGCTGAGCACCAGCCAGGGCTTCAGCTCATCCTCGAAATACTCGTGGATAAGCTCCTCACAGTACTTCAGCTCCTCTTCCGGGGCGGTAACGATGATATTGTCTATATAGACGGAATTGAAAAACTTTTGCAGGGTGTGGATGAGAATAGGGATGCCGCCCAGGCGCAGCCACTGTTTGCGGACGCTACCGCCCATGCGGCTGCCCGAACCGGCGGCGGTCACAATCGCTGTGGTCATTGTTTCCATGAGTAAAAGATCCCCCGTTGTTCACGCTTGACGGTGATTTTTTGCACGGCGTTAAGCTGGCGCAGAAATTTGCTGATTTCGTTGATATGCCAGCCCAGTGTGGCGGAGAGATCTTCCGCGGTGGAGGGCCGGCGCTTGAGCGTGGCCGCGATGGCCTCTTCGATATCTTCCGGAACCTGAGCTTCCAGGTTATCCGGATGCGCTTTGGCAATGATCTCCACCGGCATGCTCAGGTGGGCGGAAAAGTACTTTTTAACCTTATTCAGGACCGTCTCCCCGGCTGCTTTTACCCATTCCTGCGCACCGGGGCGGTCCAGAGAATTGATCTGAACCAGGTCCGGGCTGATCCTTTGGATTGCATCGCAGAGGCACTCCAACTCTTCCTCGGTGTCATTGATCCCTTCGATGATGAACACCTCCAGCCAGATCTGGCCATTGTAATCGTGGCGCAGCGAGATCAGTGATTCCACCAAGCCTGCAGCCGTCAATAAGGGATGAGGCTGGTTGATTGTCTCAAAGGTCTTCTGCCGGCAGGCATCGAGGGAGGGAAGGATGAGATCGCAGGGCAGTATTTCCCGCCGCAGTGAAGCGTCGTTCAGCAGGACCCCGTTGGTGAGCAAAGCCAGTTTGTAGCTGGGATACTGGCCTTTGATAAAGTGGATAATTTCGCCAATCCGGCTGTTCAGGGTGGGCTCCCCAGCACCGGAAAAGGTGATGTAGTCGAGTTCCGGCCCGCTGACCAGAAAATCTGCCAGTTCCCTCTTGATCTCATCGACAGGAAAGAACTCCCTGCGCTCCAAAGTAAGATGGTCTGTGTTCTGCACCTCACAGTAAACGCAATTCAGCGGACAGTATTTGAAGGGCACCAAATCCACGCCGAGAGAATATCCCAGCCGGCGGGAATGGACCGGACCAAATAGGTGTTTATACTTCATTTAGAAGGTAGTCCCAAACTGGAGATGCGGTTCCCAGGTGCCTTCTTCAAGGTTGTAGGCATAGTCAAAACCGATCAGGCCGAAGGGGCTCTGGATGCGGACTCCGGCGCCAACGCCTTTTTTAAACTTGAGAAAGTTGAAATCGCGCATTTTGTTGTAGCAATCTCCGGCGTCCAGGAAGACAAGACCGATAATCTGGTCGCTGCCGATGGGATAGCCCAATTCCGTGGAAAAGATGATCGCGCGGGTGCCGCCCGTATCCATAATTCCGTCGCCGTCTTCGTCAACTCCTATCCTCCGGTCTGCGTAGCCGCGGATGCCGTCCACTCCGGTGCCGCCTAAATAGAATCTTTCGTCCGGGGGAACGTCGCTCGAAGAACCGTAGGGCGTGATATAGCCAAAGCGCCATTTTGTGCGTAGAGTGAGCTTGTACCAGAGTTCCATATACCAGTTCACCTGGGCTATCTGCTTGTAATAATCGAAGTTCCCGCCCAAGAGACCGCCGGCCAGTTCCGAGTATAGAGTCATCTGAGTACCGCGGGAGGGGAAATAAATGTTGATGCGGGGATCGCGGCTGACTGTGGCGCTCACGGCAC
>CAXYWN010000043.1:0-11633 GCA_964292625.1 uncultured bacterium | reverse complement strand
TCAACCCCAGCAGCGGAATTGTGAGCAAACTAAGCTACACGGATAAAAGCGGCACCACCCTCACTTACAACTTTTCCGGGATCAAGCTCAACGGTCAAATCCTGGCTTCGGTCTGGAACCAGAGCTAACCCAAAGGCGTTCAGATCATCAACTGACAAGAGGTTATAGACATGCTCGCACTGATCATGGCCGGAGGTTCCGGCACCCGTTTCTGGCCGGCCAGCCGAGCCGCCAATCCCAAACAGTTTTTACGCATCGCCGGCGAGAAATCCATGCTGCAGCTCACTTTCGAGCGTCTCGAACCGCTGGTTCCGGCGGAACGGACCTACGTGGTGACGGCCGCCTCCCAGGCAGAACTGGTGCGTCAGCATCTGCCCCAAATCCCCACCGAGAACATCATCATTGAGCCCTTTGGCATGAATACCGCGCCCTGCATCGCGCTCGGCCTGGCTCAGCTGCAAAAGCTCTATCCCGGCGGGGAGAGCATGGTGGTGCTGCCCGCAGATCACGTTATCCGGGACGTTCCGGTCTTTCTGAAAAGCCTGGCCCAAGCAGAAAAAGTTGCCCGCAGCGGCGCCCTGGTCACTTTCGGCATCGTGCCGGACTATCCTGCCACCGGCTATGGCTATATCGAAACCGGCGAGGAATTGGAACCGGGGGTGCTGAACGTCAAGCGCTTCAAGGAAAAGCCCGATCTGGCGACCGCGACTGAGTTTCTCCGCCAGGGCAGTTTCCTCTGGAATAGCGGGATGTTTTGCTGGACCCTCGCGGCGATTGAGCAGGCTTTCGGTGAGTTTTTGCCCCAAGCTCTGGAAATCGCCCACGAAGTGGTGGAACTGCGCGCAAACGGCGCCGGGGAGGATGAGGTGGCCGCAGCCTACGCCCGGATGCCGCGCATCCCTATCGATATTGGCATAATGGAGCCAGCCCGGCAGCGGGTTGCGATCCCCGTGAGTTATGGCTGGAGCGATGTTGGTTCATGGAAAGCCTTGGCGGACATCTCCGAAGCCGACGATAAACAGAATTCCTTTAAAAGCACGGGACTTGCCCTGGACGCCAGGGATAACTATGTTTACAGCGACAAATTCGTGGCTTTGATCGGAGTGGAAGGGCTCTGCGTGGTGGAAACACCTGACGCCATCCTGGTGACCACCAAAGCCCGGAGCGAAGAGGTGAAAAGCGTGGTGGAACATCTGCAGAAACAGAACAGGGAAGAACTGCTGTGAAAAATATCCTGAGCATATCGCTCCTGATTGTGCCGCTGGCCTTCGCCGCCCTTAAACCAGAATAGGCCAGGAACAGCGATGAGGATGTGGATTACTTATCTGAAGGCGGTCGGGGCGATGCTCTTTTGGGCGCTGACCTTTGTTTTGATCAAGGTTGCGCTGATCACTTACAGGCCTTACGAGATTGTGTTTTTGCGCCTGGTGTTGGCCTCAATTCTGATGTTTGGAGTGATCTTCCTCTTCCGCCAAAAGGAACGGGTAGAAAAAAAGGACATGCTCTACTTGATGATGGTGGCCTTCTTTGAACCTTTCCTCTATTTTTTGGGCGAGGCCAACGGCATGCAGTATGTATCCTCGACCCTGGGATCGCTGATTATTTCCACGATCCCGCTGGTTACCGCCGTGGGGGCATGGCTGTTTTTGAAGGAAAGCATATATCCGCTGCTGATTGTGGGCCTGCTGGTCTCCTTTGCCGGGGTCGCCATGCTCAGTTTGGCGGAACCCAACCTCACCGGAACTCTGAAAGGCATATTGCTGCTGATGCTGGCGGTCTTTGCCGGGATGTTTTATGGGATCACCGTGCGCCGGGTAACCCTCAAATACCGCTCTCTCACAATCGTGGCCTGGCAAAGCCTCTTCGGCATGATTTATATTCTGCCGGTCTTTCTGATCTTTGATTTCAAACATTTTACCACCGTCACCCACTCCGCCCGGGGTTTGCTGACCATTGCCGCGATGTCCGTCTTCGCTTCTGTCGGCTCCTTCCTGCTCTACACCGGGGTGATTCGCGAACTGGGCGTGATCCGTTCCAACGTTTTCACCAACCTCATCCCCGTCTTCACGGTCATCATGGCCTGGCTGATGCTCGGCGATGTGATTACCTGGAGAATCGCGGCCGGCGTGCTGCTCACCATCCTGGGACTTTTGATCTCCCAATATCACGACCTGCGGCGCAAGCGGGTCAAATCGATTATGGAAAACATTCCGCCTTATGGAATGTAAATTGCGTATAATTTTTAATAGTAAAATGCGAAAACCGTGGAGGTTTTGGATGCGCTTTAACTCTAAGACGCTCATCCTTCTGGTGCTGATGGCTGTTTCCGCTCTGCTGCTAAGCGCGCAGAGTGTAAAATTCAGTGTCAGTCCCACTCAGCTGAAACCCGGGGACAAAGGTGTCCTGCGGGCCACTCTCACCATCAGCAATCCGGATAAGAAACAGGCCTACGACCCCGCCGAGGGCGAGAACGGATATCTAAGTCTGGTGCAAGTTGGCAATTATCCCCAACTAAGTTTTGGCAAAACCCAGTATCCCCGTGCCAACAACGAAAGCGATGGCTTATGGGAATACTATAAAACTTTCACCCTGAGCCGGCCTTTCACGGTCAGCAAAACAGCCAAACCGGGGAAACTGACCCTCAAGGCCTCCATGACCTTCGGCCTCTGCCACAAAACCAGCGGTTTCTGCGATCCTCCCCAGGATGTGGAGGGAGCGGTCAACCTGGAGATTTTGCCTGCTGTCGTGGAAGAAGGCCTCACAGAAGTTCTGCTGGAGACGGAAGCAACGGAGTTAGAGGCCACGCAAGCCGATTCTGTCGTCGCGGTTGCCACTGCGGATGCTTTGCCGGAACCCTCAGACGCGGAAAAGCCCGTCGGCGGCAAGATCTGGTACTATCTGCTGCTGGCGCTTTTAGGCGGGATGGTGCTCAATCTCACCCCCTGCGTGCTGCCGATTTTGCCCATCCGGGCGATGAGCATGGTGAACCAGGCCCAGAAAGACGTAACCAAAGTACTCATCCACACCATGGTTTACACCTTGGGAGTGCTGATTTCCTTTGGCGCCATCGCGGCTGTCTTTGTGATCGCCAGAGCCTCTGGAGTCAACCTCACCTACGGTTTTTTGAGTCAAAGTTTGGTTTACAACCTCATCATGATGAGCGTGCTCTTCCTCTTTGGCCTGTCCCTTTTAGGGGTCTGGGAAATGACCATGCCCGGGATGAACGCCGCGGCTAAAACCACCTCCAAAAAGGGTTACGCGGGCTCCTTCTTCGGCGGCGTCTTTGCCTTTCTGATGGGATTTTCCTGCATGGGACCCTTTATGGGGCCGGCTCTGGAAGTGGCTGTACGTCTGTCTTCACCGCTGTTGGTGCTCTTCTTTTTACTCATTGGTTTCGGTTTTGCCCTGCCCTTCATCATCATCAGCCTCTTTCCCAAAGCGCTCAAACTCATCCCCAAACCCGGCGAGTGGATGAATATCTTCAAAGAGCTGATGGGTTTTGTGCTGATGTACCTGGTCTGGAAGTACTTTTCCAATGTCTGGGGACTCACCAAGAGCGGACCCTATCTGATCGACACCGCCATGTACCTGGTTTATCTGGGCTTCGGAGCATGGCTCTACGGACGCTTTGTCCGCCCTGAATACAAGAGATGGGTGCAGTTGGTCCTGGGTCTGGGAGCGGTTGCCATAATCGCCTGGTCGGCATGGCATTATCTGCCATGGAAGGATAAACATGAAGTCCGGCAGGCAGTCACCGTCAGTTCTGACAGCCTGCAAGCGGCTGAATATGAAGGCTTTTATGTCTTTAGCCCTCAGATATTTGAAAAGCTGCAGGCGGAAGGTAAGCCAGTGTTTCTGGATATCGGCGCCGCCTGGTGCCAGAACTGCAAGTCGAACATGAAGAAAGTGCTGAGCCAGCCAGACATCCAGCAGGCATTCAAGGACAAGGGGGTAACCCTCTTTTATGGCGATTTCACCCGCGAAGATCCCGTCCTCAAAGACTGGATGCAAAAAGGCGGCAGCATCGGCGTGCCTTTCAACGTGCTCTACATTCCGGGACGCGAGCCCATCAAGATGGCGGAGCTCTTTAACAAGGCGGATATACTGCAAGCCCTGGAGCAAATTCCCGCGGAGACAGGCCAATGAAGCGATATCTTATCCTTGTCATCCTGGCGGCCTTGCTCGCTGCCGGTTGTGACCGTTTTACCCACGCTTTCCAGCCTCCGGATGCCGTCGATCTTGAAGCTGAACTTTTCACTCCGCTGAACCACGCCCTGCTTGCCCAGCCGGAAGCCGGAATCGAAGCCGTAATGGACTATTTTGACGAGGATTACCTGCATTTCGGGCTCAACAAAGCCGACCGCCGCAATTGGCTGGAAGGCATCTTTCAAGACCATCCGAACGCTATTTCCCACGCCTACCTGTTAAATTCTGAACTAACTTCCGATTCCACTGCAGTGGTTAACTGGCGCTTAAGGGCCAGCGAAAATCAGATATCCATAGTTGACAGCACCTTCTTCGGAGAACGCGTGGCTAAAAGGAACGGGCACTGGCTGCTGCGAGGCAATCAAATGAGCTGCCAGCCTCCCGCCGTCAAACAGCGCGTTATCGTCGAATACTTCACTTTTCTGGGCTGTCCCAACTGCCCCGCGGTGGAGGCCGAACTCCATCGTCTGCAACTTCAATATCCCAATCAGCTCAGCTACCTGGAACATCATATCACCGGGCTCCTGACCGTTCCGGGAGACCCTACCTACAGCTATTACGGGCCTTTCACCGTGCCCACCTCCATCTTTCAGGGAGAAGTCCAACTTACCGGCAGTTCGCAGGAGATAATTTCATCCTATGCCGGACTGGTGAGCGACCTGGCCAATCAGGACAGCCGCATCGCCTATTCCGGCCTCACTTATACGGTTGATGGGCAACAGATTAGCGGCTCAGTTAATCTGCAACTTGTGGACTGGGCCCCCCAACAGCAGGACCTTGTTCTAAACTGCGTGCTCATCGAGCGTGAATCCAGTTTCAACAACACCCAAGGCCAGCCACTGCGCAATGTGGTGCGCGCCAAATCCGTCCTGAACATAGGCGCTCTGAACTTGTCGGAACCCGTCAGCTTCAGCCTCAGCTCCTCTGTTCCCATCCCGGATGACGCCTCACTGGTCATCTTCGTCCAGCACCATCCGGTGTTCTTTGGCAACAACGCCACTATCTATAACGGGATAGAAGTGGAACTTGACAGCCAGGCTGTTTTCACAAAACTGAATAAATGAATAATATATACCTGTCCGCCTCTTGCCGCCTGCTGAAAACAAGCAGGGCGAAAACTCCGCGGATGGCCCTGAAGCCTGGCCCGTCTGCAACCCTTTTGCTTCCCATTTACTTCCCCTCTCTTGAAGGGGAAGTGAGCGGGAGACAATCCGCAAGTGAACCGGCTGGGGCTCAGGGCGAGACGATTAACCATCTAAATAACTCAAAAATATAGGAGATAAAAGACATGAAATATCATATTCTAATCATCGTATTGCTCATCCTGGCCGGCAGCCTGCTGGCTGAACCTATGCCTGAATTTAAGCTGCCCAATGAGGCCGGCAAAAGCGTCAGCCTTTCCGAACTTTTGGGCCAAGGCCCCGTTATCATTGATTTCTGGGCAGATTACTGCCAGCCCTGCAAACAGGCGATGCCCGCCTTGCATGCCCTGGCGGAAAAATATGACGGCCTCACCGTGGTCCTGATCTCGCTGGACGCGCCCAAAAACCAGACCAAAGCCAAGACCTATCTCAAGGGCAAGAACTTCAAGTTTATCACCCTCTTCGACCCTGACAAAATCGTGGCCAAAAAACTGAATGTCACCGAGCCGCCCCACCCCTTCATCCTGGGTACCAAGGGTGAGATCGTGTATGAACACAAGGGCTTCACCGCCGGAGTTGAAAGTGAATATGAACTGAAAGTCCGTTCCCTGCTGGGCCTGAAAGCTGAAAAAGACCACGAATGCGACTGTGAAGTGCCCTGCGAAAACTGCGACGGCGAACATGCAGCCAAAGAAGCTCCCGTTTCAGAACCAATCCCCGGCAGCAGCACCAAGACGCCATGCGACGGCTGTCACTAATCCTCCTGGCAGCATTGCTGCTAACTTGTGCGGGGCTGTCCGCCCAGAACACGCCGCTGCTGAACGGCCTCAATGAGGCCAGTCTCATCTATCGCAGCGTGCCGGATTCGCTGCACGTCTATTTCAAGAATTCCTTTGGTTTCAGCCTGGGCTACAAGAATTTCAGCTTCGGGATGAAATACATTGCCGAACTCCCCAAATACAGCACCGATCAGGCTGAACTCCTGGATGAACTCAGGCCGGACCGCCTCAGCCTGGGCTGGAAAGAGCTATACGCCTCCTACGCGAAGGACGCCTACCTCGTCCACGCCGGCACCATCGAAGAAAGCTTCGGCAGCGGTCTCGTTTTCCGCAGCTATCAAGACCTCGAACTGGACGAAGATTACCGCGTGAACGGATTCAAATTCCGCTATGACGACAAATTGCGCGTCAAAGCTCTTTACAGCGGCTTTGGCAGTCCGAGAACCGTTGGCAAGCTTGATCTGGCCTATGGCGCGGACGCCGAATATCCGGTGCTGGAAGCCCTGACTCTGGGCGCTTCCTTTGTTGGGATGCAAACCCTGATCGCCAATTCCTACCGGCAGGACGACATCGTTGGCGCCAGAGCCAGCTTGGTTTTGGACTTTCTGGAACTCTCCGCGGAAGCTGCCGGCCGAGATGACAAACTGGCTACCGAACTGGTTGACGGTTTGGCGTTTTATGGCACAGCCTCCACCGGATTTGGTCCCCTGCAGTTGGGCGGAGCTTACAAACACTATGACAATTTTGAATACCGCAACCGCCTGCAGGACCTCGCTCTGGCCAACCGCCACAACGAAACCCTGGCCGACGATCAAGGCTCCGGCTATGACGAACGCGGCTTCCAAGCCTGGACCAGCATCGCCATCGGCCAATTTCTGAGCCTGGATCTGGATTATGCCGAAGCTTGGAACCAAGCCCAAGAAAAGCAGATGAACGACGCCTATGCCGGGCTCGACTGGCAGCGGGGAAGCGTTTCCGCGACAGTCTCTTACAGCCACATCGAAAAGGTGGATTCCGCCCTGCGCCACTGGCAAAAAGAAAGCTATCCCGCTTTCGTGGTCAGTTTTCCCACAGGGAAGGCCGGCCTGGTGCTCTCCGGCGAATTCAAAACCGTGGAAAAGCTGGTCCCTGGCACGGCCGCCCCGGATCAATATACCGAGGTCGGACATTATGAACCCCGCCTGCAAGCCGACATAAGTTTGGGCAAGTTGGGACTCTCCCTGGGTGCCCAAAGCTGGTGGAACGATTTCTCCTCCATCACCACAAGCCATTACTGGCCGAGCTTAGAGCCCAAATAACCCATCCTGGCCGACACCGACCTGCTGCTGTTCGCCGGCAAAGAAGCCGGAGGCAAGGTCTGTCGCAACGGCGTCTGCCGCTATGTGGCGCCGTTTTCCGGACTGCGCCTGGAACTCAACACCCGTTTTTAACTTTTGGAGCTTATGATGAAAAAACCTCTTCTTATCCTGATGCTGCTGCTCACTGCGGCCCTGTTTGCCACTCCAGTCTTTTATCCCCGGACCGGTGTGGTGGAATCCTGCGTTGTCGATGGACAGACCGACAGCCAAATCGCCCTCGGCCGGTTGGACAACGCTCCCGACCCCACCCATCCCGGCGAATTTATCGGCGCCAGGCTCTATCACCAGTCTGGAAGCCTCAGCAGTCCATCGGTGGAGAATCGCTTTAACGAACTGGTGGAAAGCCTTATCCCCACCCTGGTGTTCAACGGCTCTCAAAAGATTTTGGGTGTAGTTCCAACGGAGAATTATGTCGCGGCGGTGAACGCTAGCCTCTTCTCGCTTTCGCCTCTGAAGATGAGGATTACGAACTTTTCGCCTGCCACGGGCGCTATTACAGTGGAGGCCACGCTTTTGGATCCGGGGCTGGACATCAGCAATCAGCACCTGTATTTCTACCTTTTGGAAAACGATGTGGGTTCGGAGTATCAGGTTACCCGCGAAGTGATCCATCAAAGCATCAGCATGCCCGGCGCTAATGCTGCCACGAGCTTCACCAATACCTTTACAATCAACCCCGGCTGGAATCAAGCCAGCCTCTGGGCTATGGCCTATATCCAGTTGGACAACGATGAGATACTGCAGAGCGCATCAACTATGGCTCTGCCCACCCATAGCGTCCGCGCCGTCTTCGATTGGGACCCCAATAGCCTGGTTTCTGCACCCGGCTCGTCGCTGGGCTCGGAGACCTTTTGGATTTTCAATACCGGCGCCTACGACAGCATGGAAACGTATCTGGTGGCGGATGATGCCCCCGAAGACTGGTATTTCAACTACTGCGATGAAGAGGGCAACTGCTTTCCTGGCTCTCAGCCCATTCCCCTTATCCTCGGCGCCGGAGACAGTAAATCATTCCATCTCAACCTCTGGGTCGGATCAGCCGGAACTGCCACTTTCCATTTTGAAATCAGCTCCCCCAACTTCGGCTTCTTCAGCATTCCCTTTGTCTGCCATGCTGGAACTGCTGTGTCCGATTTGGTGCTACAGCCCTCCCTGCGCCTGGAAAACAACTATCCCAATCCCTTCCGGGGCGGCACCAGTTTCACAGTGAACGCGGAAAAAGCTGCCTCAGCCAGCATCCAGGTCTTCGATCTCAAGGGCCGCCTCATCGCCGAAACGCCCAGCCAAAACCTGAACGCCGGTTCCAACCGGATCGACTGGCAAGCTCCGGCTGATCTGGCTTCCGGTCTCTATCTTTATCGCCTCAAGGATGGCTCCGCGGCTCCGCGCAGGATGCTGCTGCTCAGATAGATAACGAATATGAAAAAATGCTTATTTTTGCTGCTGATAATGGCTTTGGCGGCAGCCGCGCTCACCGCCGGACCGCTGAGCCAGGAACTGGAAAACGCGATCCGCGCGACCCAAAACCCCGAACAGGCTATGCTGGTGATCACAGATTACCGTGAAAGGCTCAGCGAATTGGACGATCTGCGCAGCCTCCAAAACTACTGGATGCAGATCGATCCGACCAGCTGCGGTGACTGGTTCTTGCTCAAACACGAACTCCATCCGGACAACCCCGAATACGAATATCTCTGGCTGCGCGGACTTTCCGAACAAGCGGCCCAACTCTCCGGCGGACGCTCCCTGATCCAGCGCGCGCCTAATTTCTATTGGGGATACCGGCTTTTCAGCAATACCTATTCCCAAATTTTGCAAGATGTTAGCGCTCCGGATTCCCTCCGCGCCGAGATAGTTGCCAATCTGGAAACCGACCGCGCCATCCTGCTTCAGGGCCTGCTAAAATGGCCAATCGACGATTATCTGCGCCTGGCCTTGTTTCACCACTATGCCTCTCAGGGCGACTACGCCAAAGCCGAAGGCCAACTGCTGAATCTCTACGACCCCGCCGCCATTGAGGCCAATTTCCGCCATGTCTTTGAATTCATCGAGGACTCCGGCAGAGTCCGGCCCTTCGAAGTGCTTTTCCCCAAAGTGATTTCACGCACCATCGCCGCCGGAGAACTCGCCGCCGGCGACAGCCTCGCCTACTATCAGTTTTTCTATTTGGAAGCCCTGAAATCGGCCAAAGACTGGACCAAAATGCGCGATTATCTTGCGCTAAATCCCCAACTCAAAACCGATGACACCACGCTCAGAAACCGCGTTTTGATGCGTATCGGCTTAAATGACCCGGAAACTGCCCCCAACCTGGTGGAAGGCGCCATGGCGGCCGGTCTCGTCTCCTATCCCGAAGCCGCCTCGGAGGAGAGTTACTCCAGCCTGAAGGCCTTGCCGCGCTATTCGGAAGTGATGGCTCTGGCGGCAAAAAATTGGGAAAAGGGCAGAGCTGAACGCAAGAATCAAATAAGAGCGGAGATGATCTCACGTCCCGCCCCACTTTGGGAACTCCCAAATCCTGAGGGAAATTTGGTCCGGCTGGAAGACCTGCGCGGCAAGATTGTAATTCTGGATTTCTGGGCTCTCTGGTGTGCCCCCTGCCTGCAGACACTATCCAAATTACAGGTTTGGCACGAGCAAAACCCGGCCGACGATCTGGCTCTGATTTCCATAAACGTCTGGGAAAATCCCTCTGAATACGATGCCGTGCTGAGTTATTTTGCCAGCCGCGGCTACGATCTGAAACTGCTGATCGGAGATAGCGAAGTGCCGCGGGCATATGGCTTCTCGGCCATCCCCTGGCTCTGCGCCATCGACAAAAACGGAAATATCGCCTTCACCCTGAGCGGCGACAGCCCCGTTCTGGCGGAAACTCTCGACACCTGGGTGGAGGTACTGCGCCGCTAAGGAGGTTTGCTGATGCGGTTCTTGAATAAATTCCTGACTTCCAAAGAACAGACCGCCCTGCTCGCCGTCTGCGGCCTGGCCATCCTCGGCCTGCTCGGCGTTCAGTTCAAAGACAAGGTGGCACCCATCACCCCGACCGCAAAAACAGAGCTCGCCACGCCGGAATTACTCACGGTGGCAGCGGAAGAAGACAAGCCCGTCCAGATTGACATCCGGACCGCCTCCAAAGAAGAGCTGATGCTGCTGCCCGGAATCGGCGAAAAACGCGCTCAGGATATCATCAATCACCGCAGCAGGAAAGCTTTTAAAAACACAGACGATCTCCTGGAGATAAAGGGCATCGGAGAAAAAACCCTGGCCAAAATGCTGCCTTCCCTGATTCAATTTGGCTCGCCTAAGTTTGCGGTACCCCCGGAAGCCGATCCCAATGCCATGACCACCATCGGCCTCGTTACGGATAATTCCCAGGAATCCGCCAAACCCAAAAAAAGCTCACAAGAGGCCAAGCCCGCCCCCGTACCCAAAAGCCAGCTTACCAATGTCGTCAACCTCAATACCGCCGGCCTGGAGGAACTCTGCACCCTGCCCGGCATCGGGGAGGTAAAGGCACAGGCGATAATCGATTACCGCAAAGAGAATGGTAAATTCCAGTCCGTGGAGGACATCACCAAAGTCAAGGGCATCGGCGCCAAAACCCTCGAAAAGCTCCTGCCTCGTCTCAGTATCTGAGCGGCAGAATTGAAGCAGCCCAGCAGCCATAATAGCTGACTGTGCTGCTTCTGACCTACTGATTATCCGCTTCAGGCATCAAGGGCCTTGCGCGGTTCTGCCTGGATAGTTTGCTCCTTGACCGATTAGATCGTAGCGAGGATCAGTTCTTCCTTTTCCACGGGTTCGGAGCTGATGATGTAGGCTGCGCGAACCATCCGGACAACTTCTTCGGCTTGGGCGGCGTCGTTGGCATGGATTTCGCCGATGGGCTCGCCTGCTTCCAAAAAGTCTCCGATTTTGGGGATGAGCAGGGCTCCAGCGCCGTAATCTATGCTGTCCGAAACCTGCATCCGGCCGGCTTTGATGCGCACCAGGGCATAGCCGATGGCGCGGGAATCGATGGCTTTCACATAGCCCGTTGTTTCCGCCAAAACCGGGATTTTGACAGAGTTGGTTCCCAGCAGGCTGTAATCCTCGAGCGCGCGGGGATCGCCGCCCTGGGCAATGATGATCTCTTCCAGTTTCGCCAA
>CAXYWN010000042.1:0-11646 GCA_964292625.1 uncultured bacterium | reverse complement strand
AAGTACTCGCGCTTTTTGCCTTCGAACAACTGCAGCACGCGTTCCTGCTCGAACTGCTCGCGGTCGATGTTCTGCATGAAGAAGGGGTCCAGCGCAAAATTGCGGCTGGTGAGGATGGTCTTGAATCTGCATTTTTCCCTTGCATAACGGCAGTTGTCGATGGCGCCAGTGGAATAGTTTATCATCACTGGTATCTTGCCGTTCATCAGCGTTCCGAGGACGCCCAGCATACAGCCAACCGAGGTTGGAAGCAGGATGCCCACGTATCTGCCCCGGATCTTGGCCAGGCTGTTTTTCAGGATCAGGGAGGCAATCAGCATTCTGCCATAGGTAAAATCTTTGCCAGTCGCCTGATCATAAACAGCTATGTGTTTGCCGTATTTTTTAGCCGATTGGATGAAGCGGTGATGCAATTGCAGCATATTGACTCCTTTTTACTTGATGATATGCAGCCAATCGCGCAGCAGGAAATCCAGTCTGCCGATTAACAGCGAGATACGGGCCATGACGGTGTAGCCGAAGGATGCCCCGAAACTAACCATCAAAAACCAAATACCGATCTTGGAAGGTATCTTGTAAAAACCCTCCTGTTTTTTGCTGAAATAGAAGAAAAAGACGCCGCAGAGGGTGCCAATAATCAGCAGGATAGTTCCCACCACGTCCACTGGCGATGCGTACTTGAAAGGATTGACCATCGTGGCGGCTATCTGTTCCAGGAAATCGGATTTGAAACTCAGCAGCATCGAAATCGCGGCCGAGGTTCCCACCATCAGCGCCAGCGGATAACGGCTCAACCATTGCAGCTTGGGAATCATTCTCAGCAGCATCAATATGCCGAGCAGCATCGGTATCAGCAGCACCCAGTTGGCGTTAAAATCGGTGAAAAGCTTGCTGAAAAGGTTGGGAATAAGGATGTTGTAGATGGTGTAAACCAGCCAGTAGGCGGCGGAGAGTCCCACGAAAACCTGCTCTGCGAATTTGTAGAAGGGATTGTCCTTATACAGGAAACTGAAGATGCTGAGCGTGAAAAAGACTGCCAGCCAGATTCCAACGGTTGCCATGATATCAGCCATTCTTGGCCTCCTGGGCAAGTTTGTCTGCCCTGCGTTTTTTCCAAGCCCTGATGTTTCCAAAGATAATGAAAGCCAGGATCATCAAGTGCGCCACAGACTGTGGGTTCATGCCCCGGCTGGCGGCTCCTTCGTACCCCAATAGTAGCTCGTACTCTGCGGCAGCCTTCAAGCCGCCCATCAGCCCATAAAGCTGTTTCTGGTCGTTCACATATGGTAAAAACCCAGGTGCACTAACGGCCGTGGTTCCACCGGCGACTGGTACGTTGTATTTGCCTTTGGCGGTCATTATCCAGTCTCTCAAGCCGGGATCGCCAGCGGAAAGCGAGATCACATAGCGGATGTCTTTGAGGGTCCGCACCTGCTTAAGCAGCGGAATATCCTGATATTTGAGGCCCGAGGTGTCGGTGGGGAAGATGGCTTTCATGCTGCGCCCCATACCTTGGATCGTCACCAGTCCTCCCGGCTTGTAACCAAGGTTGACGTAATCCTCTCCATAGATAAATTGCTTGGCGGAGGGATCCTCTTTTTCCAGCTTGGCCTGCACGTCTTTGAAGGCCATTTCCGCCACCTGCGGTCCCTGCGGCCACATCGCGGTGGCGACAATTTTATGGCCTTTTTTCCATGCGTGTTCAATCAGGGCCTGGGCCATGGGCTGCAGCTCGGTGATCGTCGAGGGATCATAATCGAAAGATATGACCACCGGAACGCCCGCGGGCATTGATTCCACCAAGGCATAAACCTGTTCGGTGAGAGGGGTGCTCCTGGTTTTGAGTCCCAGCGGGAAAATGATCGGCAAAGCCACAGCCAGCACCAGCAGCAGAAATACTATCCTGCGCTCCACAACGGATCTTTCCGGCATCTTCATTTCCCGCCTCCCAGATAGGACCTTTCGATGCCCAGAATGATGCGCAGCGAAGCTCCCACGATGCCCAGCGCGGAGCTGATCAGAATCGCCCGCTGCGCTGCGGAGTTGGGATATTGCATGATGAAATTGGTCAGTTCCGGTAAGCGCAAAAAGCTCAGTTTGGCAGGGATCCAGTCCGTCAGCATCGGCGCGAAGCTGGTTCGTCCCAGCATCACGATCACGGCGGTGATCATCAGCAGATTGGATTCAAAAGAGCGAATGATGAAGGCCCGGTAGGCGGCGGAGGCAATATAGAAGGCCAGCAGCGAAAACATCGTTGCGGAAAGCGGGATGAAGGCGTTTTCAAACAGATAATCGAACGGTTTCACGCCCAGGCTTCTCACGATGCCCTGTCCCTGTCCCAACAGACCGGGGGTCTTTTCCATGCCCCAGAGCAGACCGAAGACCAGCATCAGTCCGAAGCTGATCAGGCCAGCCAGATAATATTGCCAGTTTGGCAATTTCTCCGCCACCCGGCCGATGTTCATTTTCAGCAGGCTGATCTGTCCCAGCAGGATGGCAAAGCTCGAAATGATCATGAACCAGTCGATTAAGGTGGATTCGATTCTGGGGAATGGCTCGCGCGGGATGAAGCCAGCGATGAGGATCACCACTCCGGAAATGAAGGCCACGATCAGCGGTATGTTGCGTTTCATTATCAATTGCCTCCTTCAAAGAATTGTTTGAACCAGCTTGCCCCGATCATCTCCATCACCACGCCTGTGAGCACCAGCAGGATCACCAGCAGCTTGCCAAAATCGTGTCCTTTCAGACTGCCGAGTTGCTGGGGATCGCGTGAGATATAGGCCGAGGCAGCGTAGAGTTCCTCGCCGATCAGCGTGTAATCGCATGAAACCACAAAGAAGGGTATCTGATGCGGCTGACCCGTTCCTGCTGTCTGGATCGCGCCAGTGCTGAAGCCGGTCTCCGTGAGGATCAGCGACTCCGCCCAGAAACCGCCGAGGAAGAAATTCGCTGCAGGTTGCTCGCGCAGCATGATGCCGTCAACGCCAGCCACGAAACCGAACTGGTCGTCGGTCACATAGAAAACATTTTCTTCGCGGTAAGCGTCCGGTTTACCCGCTTTCAGATAGGCCGATTTCACCGTTTCCCGGGCCGCGGAAAGCACCATCGAGAAGCGGCATGGAACCAGGAGTTCGGTGCCGTATTCGGCTGATTTTTCAGCGAGGTGGCTGAGGATGTTCAGTGCGGAGATGGTTTGGATGTCCCCCAAATCGCTAATGCCCGGCACAAAGAGGATCGGCTTGCCTTTTTCCGTGGCCGGGGCGATCGCCTCATCCATACTGTCCAGTCCGCTGATGCGCCGGATGAAGAGTTCTTTGCCTCTCCGGGCGGATAAAATGTAGTAGAGAATCGCGCCGCAAATCAGCGCCAGCAGGATCAGGAGCGAAAGTTTGTTCATATCAAACCACTGGGCCGTGGTAGTCGCGGAACCCAGATACACCAGGCTGTCGCCGCTGAACTTGTTATAGGCGATCAAACGGTAACTGTATTCCTGGCCAATTTCCAAGCTGCTGTCGGTAAATTTTCCAGGGTTGGAAAACTCGTTATAAATCCCCAGAAAGGTCCCCAGAGAATCAGCCTTTTGCAAACTGAGGGAATCAGCGCCCGCCTCCAGATTCCATTCGACCAGGATCGCGGTTCCATCGTCCCAAGGGCCGTCCTGCACGGAAAAATTTGCTTGTTTCGGGGTCTCAGCGTTCAGGAAGAAAACCAGCGGCAACAGCAACATGCTAAGTGCCAAACGTTTCATATCCATCTCCTAATTTATGGAGTCCTTAAAACAACTCTAATGGAATCCGTTAAGGTCACAACCTCGCTTACTTGCTCCGGATTCAGGGGGTTCTGTCCGGCTGTATTCATCATATCCCCCAATTTCTGAACTGTAGGGAAAACCTCGGATAACTTCGCGGAATCAAGCAGCAGCAGGTTGTCTGCCAAATCTTGCCATGCTCTTGTATTCAGCACCCGGGATTTTTCGGTGCTGTAATTCGCTGCAATCAGCCCGCCGATCTGGTTCACGGTCTCCGTCCAGCAGCCCAAGGCTGAAAGTGTGTATTCGCCGTAGCGTTTTTGATCCATTAGGTCCTTGTCAACGGCAGCTTGCAGGTCGTACATATACTGTTTTACCTTTTCCCAGTCGCCGGAAGCTATCAGCGGTTTCACGCTCTGAGCGAGCCGCCCTGTCAGGTCTTGTTGTCCCAGCGCCGGAGCCAGGGTTTTAAGCTGTTCCATCACCGCATTCAACCAGCCGGAATTTTTGCTGGCCACTGCCAATTGGGCCTCCGCCACCAGCGCGCCCCAGGCGAAAGCTGTCCGCAGAGTATCTCCCGCCGCAGCTGCATAGCTGGTCTGTTTGAAGGCATTCAGATCGTCAGTTTCCAGTTTGTCCAGAGCCAGAAACACGGCCTTAAATGACGGTATGGTGGCAAACTCAGATACTTTGTCGCTTCCGTCCGGCAGCTTGCCTTTATCCTTTTTGCAGGCGACCGCGGAAAAGACCATCATCCCGGCCAGCATTATAATCAGCATTTTTTTCATCTCAAAATCCTCGGTAAAATCTTTGGGTTCTTGCATGTTTCTGCCAAATTCGGCAGAGCGTTCAGCAATCCGCGGGAATGAGTCTCATCCTTGGAAACCGCCGGTGCTGTGTCAATCAAAATCATCATTTATGCGGTGAAAACAATTTAAGGCTTGGCCGCCTGGCACTCTGCGCAGAGGTGGTGCCGGCAATAGCGGTGAAAAATCTCCATCAGGCCTTGCTGGAGCACAGTTTTACTGTTTACGGCTTTCATGTGCGCGGGGCTCAAATAGCGCCCCATGTAGCGGATTATATGGTTTTCCTGCAAAGCTGGAAACTGAGTGTAATAATTCAGTATCCGCTCAACATTCTCTGCATCGGAATGCTTTTCGCAATACATAAAGCTTACGGGCAGGAAGATGTTCACATAGATATTGCCGATGAGCCCTCTCCCAGGCCGGGGCAGTTTTTCAGTGCCAGGCAGGACGGAAGCGGCAAAGATACCGGCGAAATCATGAAAGACCTTTTTGCCATCGGTTTTGTTGGCAAGCACTCTTTCCCGGAAAAACTCCATCAGGCCTTGCTCCGCTGTTCTGTGAATCAAACTGGCCATGGCAAAAATGCGGAAAATCGGATGGCTGAGGGGACGGATACGGAACAGTTGCCAATCGATCTGCAGGCGTCTGGAGAAATAGGACTGCTGCTCCCAGGCCTCGGTCAGGAGACCGCGCAACCTGTCATCCAATTGCTTTCCGCAGCGCTCCAGTAAACCGCTGCCGCAGCTAAGAATAGCCACCACTTCCAAAGCGCTCAGTCCTTCCTTTTGCCATGCGCGGATGTCGCTGAGCGGGATCGCTTGGGCCAAACTGAGCATATTGTGCTTGTTTTTGTCATAGCCCAGCGCCTCCATCATACCTTCATAGAGCACTTGGTCGAAATCACTGAGCATCAGGGCCGCGCTGAAACGGCGGGCTTTATTGCGGAAGCGCCGCAGTCCCCAAGCGTGGAGAATGCTCTCCAGGGAATCGTTGTCCACCGCGGAGAGCAGATCGCAGTAAGTGCTGCGTTCCTCAGAGGTTTCGGGGGATTCCAGCAATTTGCGGATATCGTCGCTCACCTGGCCTTTTAGTTCCAGGATCTCGGTCGCTTCACCGTTCTCTTTAATGGTTAATTTTTGCAGGCCGGCGTTCATCACCACGTGCAGGATCACATTATTATAATAAGCATCTTCGTGATGATCGTGGGAAACCCAGTCATAGCTGTTCACGTGGATTTCGATATCGCCGCGCAGAATCTCACCCTCCAGATTGACAATCGCGTTGCGGAAATCCGGGCCCCGGGCGGTGTTGAACTGTCCCTGATAGTTCACCTGGACGTTCTTGCCGCTGGCGGTTTTCAGCGGCGTGAGCAGGTGTCCGGCGTCCCAGATGTGATACAGGAATCTCTCTTCCACAGGCGCCTGCTAAAAATATCTTTGCAGCATTCTGTAACGCTGGCGTGCGGAGCGGGATTGGCTGTAGGTTTGCGGGCCATAGTCCACCGGATTGCTGAGCACCGAGATCAGCCGCATCGCTTGGTCCTTGCTGATTTCTGAGCAGCTTTTGTTGTAATAGAATCTCGCCGCTGTCTCCAGCCCGTAAATCCCTTTTCCCCATTCCACATAGTTCAGATACAGCTCCAGCATTCGGTCCTTGCTCATAATCACTTCCATCAGCACTGTCACCTGCACTTCCAGATACTTGCGCAGATAGTTGCGGTCTGTGGTCAGGAAAATGGTTCTGGCCACCTGATTGCTGATAGTGCTGGCCCCAAAGCGAATCTCGCCATCTTCCTTATTGCGTTTCCAGGCTTTTTTGATCATATCCCATTCAAAACCGAAGTGACTGTAATAATTGGCGTCTTCCAGAGAGATGGTCATATTTACTGTTCTTGGGGGAATGTCGGCCAGCTTCACATATTCACGCTTATGCCAGTCATAACCGCGGATCAGGTGACGTTGCAGCATCAGGGGAGTGAGGGGCGGATTTACGAAGCTGTAAAGCACGCAGAAGATGGCAATGATGGCCCAGAAACCCAAATGGGCAAAGAAGATGCCGCGCAGTATGCGGATTACTGGATGGCGCTTTCGCTTCATCTTTTTCGGGTCAAAAGATGCCAATATCCGCCACTATCCTGAGCAAAGCCCGGCTGGGTGCCGGGCATACCGGCCAAAATCAAGGCCGTATCAGGCTTTGGGGATTTCTTTATTTACAAGGGCGGCAACGCGGGCTTTACGGCGGGAAGCGGTGCGTTTGTGGATCACGCCCTTTTTAGCTGCTTTGTCCAATTGGGAATAGATTTTGTTCAGCATGGCATCCTTTTCTTCCGGGGTCATATCCACGCGGAGCTGCTTGTCCAGGGTTCTCAGGGTGCGTTTCACATAGTTGTTGCGCGCTTGGCGCTTGGCATCGGTCTTCATTCTTTTCATTGGGGACTTGTGTTGGGGCATTTTTACCTCTAGTTATCTTAATAGTTTGTCACCAAAATAATTGGGTGCGGTTCCTGTCAATTCTTTTTCTCGCTCCTCAGCTCCAAGATCAGTTTTCTTGCCTGTTGCTGAGCGCTCAACGCCGAAGTATCAGCCAAGTTCTTTATGGGTTTACCCGCTTGCCAATCTGAGTGCAGAGAGCGCAGAAAACTCACTGCGGCATCTATTTCGCCAACATCGAAACAGGCCCCGGCGCCGAATTTTACGATCAATTCCTCCGCTTCGCCGCCATGCTGCCCCACACAGAAAATCTTGGTTCCCGAGGCGATATATTCAAACAGCTTGGTGGTGAGCATACCTTCGAAGCCCTCATAATAGTTGATGAGGAGCAACAAGGTTTCGCAGTCTGCCATTTCCTCCAAGGCTGCCTGATGCGGTACGAAATCTTTGCAGGTATATTTTCCGGGAATCTCTTCTGATAAGATTTTCTGCTGTTCCGGGCTCAGCCGGGTGCCAATAAAGCTCAGCTCAAAATTCCCGTCCGGAAAGGCCTGACGGATCATCTTCACGCCTTCCGCGAGTTTCTGTCCTTCGGTGAGGTTGCCCACATATTTGATTCTGAACTTGTCTGCCCTGACTTTCTGATCCTGCGCAGAAATCCCGCTCTTGTCGGCGGCATAACCGTTGTAGATCACCTCTTTGTTCAGGCCGGGAAGCTGCTCCGCCAGATGCCGGGAAACCACGATGTTCAAGTCTGCGGTTTCCGCCACAAGGCGCTCCATGGCCAGGTGCCGGCGCATACTGAACGCGCTGGGCGGATTCAGTTTCAGGTAATACACAGAACTCCAGGGATCGCGCCAGTCGGCGATCCAGCGCACTTTATACCTCTGTTTCAGAGCCAGCCCAATCAGATGGGTGGAATGCGGCGGCCCTGTGGTAATCACCAGATCAATCGGGTTTTCGCGCAGGAAATGAGGTGGGGCCCTCAGGGCAGGTCTATTCCAAAATTTGCGGGCATCGGGGATGAGCAGGTTGAGCCGCACCCAGATCAGCGCTTTATGCAGCAGACTGGTGTTTTTATCGGTGCTCAGGTCGCCGTAGGGCACAGCGCTTTGTTTTCCAAACAGCATTTTCCAGACTTTGGCAGGGCTGGGCGCGCCGCAGCGTATAACTTTCACCTGAGGTGGAATCTCCTTTAGCAGGCTGGGGTCCAGAACCGGATAATCACCGTCCCGGGTGGTCAGCACCGTCACCTCAAATCCATTCTTTACCAGCTCTGGCAGCCATTTCAACCAGCGCTGTACGGCCGCGCCGCCGCAGGGCGGAAAATAATAAGTGATCAGCAGCAGTCGCATCAAACTTCCAGGATCAAAGCAGCCAGCTTTTGCCAGGAAAAACGTTCGATATAAGCAGGTATATTGGCGCTAAACGGCTCAAACAAATCCTGCTCAAAATAGCTGATCAACGCAGCGGCCAGGGCTTCCGGATCATCCGGCGGAACCAGCAGCCCGGTTTCGCCCTCACTGATGTATTCGCTCAAACCCCCAATCCTGGAGGCAATCACGGGCACCTGAAAACTATAGGAAGTGGCGATAACTCCGCTCTGGGTGGCGCTCTTATAAGGAAGCACGCAAACCTGTGCCTGCCGGAAAAGATCTCCGATCTCGCTGTCGGTGATATAATGAAACCTTGTTTCCACCGCTTCCTGCAAGCCCAGTTCCTGAATCAGTTTCACATACTTTTCAGCCTTGCCGTAAACCTCGCCGGCGACCAGCAGTTTCAGGTTCGGAATGCGTCTGCGCGCCTGTTTGAGCGCTTTCAGCAGCACATCCAATCCCTTGTAGGCTTTGATCAATCCAAAAAACATGGCTGTCGGCTGCTTGGGACTGTTCTCGGCAGATTGTTCTTCACGATTTCCATAGCAGTCGTAGATGGGATGAAAACCCAGCAATCCCTTTTGGGCGATGCTGGCTGGCATTTTCTTTTTCAAGTCCTGCAAGCATGCATCGGACAGCAGCACGATCCGTTCGCATTGCCGGAAAAAGAGTTTGGACAGCAGGTCGGCGCCCGGCCATTTTTCGTGGAAATCGATGTTGTGCGCCAGGCAGATTCTCCTCGCATCCGGCAATCTCTTGCAGATCCATGTATAGGAAGGCGCGAACCATGGCAGAAAGTATGAGGTGATCAGCAGATCTGGCTGGAAATCCCGGATGCGGTTTACGGCGTTTTTCCAAGTGTGGGGCAGATAGGGCGTGAACACCCGCTCCACCGGTATCTGGGGTAAAGACTCAAAGCTGGTGGTCTGGGTTCCGCCCGGGAACAGCAGTTTGGGATATTGTCGCTCGAAAGTGAACATCCGCACTTCGTTTTCGCCCCGCTGAAATTCCTGAGCCAGCATCAGCGCGAATTGCGTGATCCCGCCCCTGAATGGCGGTGCAGGCCCGAGCAATGCAATCTTCATCAGTTCCTGCTTTGCAGAAAGAAACGTTTCACCACGTCCGGATCGCCATACTTTCCAAATAGCGTCATCAGTTTCAGCCGCACTTTGATGCCTTTGAGGTCACCGGTGAGAATGCAGCCCAGCTCCGCCAGGTGTTTTCCGCCGCCCTCATATCCGTATTCGGAGAGCACTCTGCCGGTGTAGGTGCGGGAACTTATCAAGACCAGGATGTTTTTAGCCAGAGCGGCCTGGATGTCCCCAACGATGGACTGAGGCAGGTTACCCCGTCCGAAAGCCTCGATCACGATGGCCTTGGCGCCGCTGGCGATCGAACTTCGGATGAATTTACCATCCATTCCCGCCACAGCCTTGATCAGGTCCACCGCGGTGTCCAGCTTGTCCGTCCAAACACTCTCACGAAATAACGCGTTGCGGTGATAGACAATCGCGTCCGGATCGACGCTGCCCAGAGGTCCGTAGCCCACGGAGCGGAAAGCGTCCACCTTGCCGGTGTCCGATTTAACCACGTCCCGAGCGGTGTGAATTTCATCGTTCATCACCACCAGCACACCCTTGTCCGTGGAATCATGATGACTGGCCACCCGCACGGATCCAATGATGTTGCGGGGTCCGTCCAGACCGAGGTCGCTGCCGCTGCGCATAGCTGCGGTGAAGATCACCGGTTTGCGCGTGGTGAGCACCAGGTCGCACAAAAACGCTGTTTCCTCCAGCGTATCGGTGCCGTGGGTGATTACCGCTCCATCGTAATCGATGATTTTCAGGTCGATCAGTTTGGCGAGGTCCAGCATCATCTGCGGCGTGATATAGGGGCTGGGGAGATTCAGATAATCCATCACCTCCACGTTCGCCACGTTGTTCAATTGCGGAAACTCACGCAGAAGATCAGCCAATTCGGTACTGGGAACCACTCCCAGAGAGCCTTTGGCTTTCATCGAGATCGTTCCTCCGGTGAGGATGATCAGTATGTTCTTTTTGCTCATATCTTCATTCATTTTTGCTCTCTGTAGGTGATGGGGTCGCTGTATCCGGCTCCGGCAAAGGCTTTCAGGCGCAATCTGCAACTTTCGCATTGTCCGCAGGCGGCGTCGTTGTCGGCGTAACAGCTCCAACTCAGTTCAAACGGCGCTTTCAGCTCCAGGCCCAGCTTCACGATCTCCGTCTTGCTCAGATGCAGCACCGGGGTTACTATGCGGATGGGAAAATCATTTTTTCCGCCGGTGGCGATGACCCGCTCAAAGGCCTTGAAAAACAGTTCCCGGCAATCCGGATAACCGCTGCTGTCCTCTTCGACAGCTCCGATATAAATGGACTCAGAGCCGGTCACCTCAGCCCATGAAACCGCCGCGCAGAGCAGATTGGCATTGCGGAAAGGAACATAGGTTGGGGGGATACCGCCGCCGGGTTCCTGGCTGGGAATCGCCAGCCCGGGGTCGGTCAGCGCCGAGCCGCCTATCCGCGTCAGCCAGTCCCACACCAGCACTTCGCTGCGCCGGGGACGGTAATGCCTCGCAATGGCCTCAAAACACTTCAGTTCACGTGCCTGGGTCCGTTGGCCGTAGCTCACATGCAAAAAATTAAGTTCGTCGCAGTCTCGCGCTGCCACAGCGGCGCTCACCAGACTGTCCATCCCTCCGCTCACCAATACAATTGCTCTGTTCATCCTATTTCCCACTCAAATGGCTTTTTCTTTTCATCTGCTCGCGTGTGCCGGTTTATGTCAAGTCCGGATTTTTATCGACCGTTGGCAGGCCTTTCCCACAATCCTCTCCAGACCTGCGATCAGGGAATATCTGACCTATATTTTCCCCTCATCGCTCCTTATCACTACGGGATCAATACGGAATCATTACGGATGTAATGCGTATTGATTCCGTATTGATACCGTAGTGATAAGGGGAGCCATGTCTCGTCCTGAAAAAGTTCTGTCAGGCGTTTTCCAGCGCTTAATATGCACTTTGGAATCGTAAATGCGGTGAAAACGTGCTCAATCGAAGCTAAGTCAGCTCCCTCCAGGGAGCCCAATATACAGGTTTCCACATGGGTATTAAAAATAGTTTAGCGAGTTAAGATACTGCATTGCTGCATCATAGCAAATAGCGCAGCCAAAAACTCGAAGAAAAGCGAAAATTAGTATTGACAAAAAAAGGGCCTCTGAATAATGTGACAGAACGTGCGCTTGTGAATCGCTGATTTCGGCGC
>CAXYWN010000041.1:0-11754 GCA_964292625.1 uncultured bacterium | reverse complement strand
GCTTCCAGCAGGTGGGAGAGGCCCAGTTTGAGGTCGTCGATGATGCCGTAGCCATATTTCTCCGCGATGGTGCAGAACTGGACAGTGGAAGCGCCCAGGGCCAGGAAGTTGGCCGCGTCGAGGTAATTCATCGCGCCGCCGTTACCGGAAACTGTTACGCCCATGTTGCAGGTCCGGGCGAGGCTCAGATAGCTGATGGGGACGACGCCTTCGCCGCTCATGCCCACGATTACGCCCTCGTCCCATGGCGCGCCTTCTTTTTCCCGGAAACCGAGGCAGGGAAAGGTGTTGGCGAGGGTGATGCCGGCTTTGTGGCCGGGATATCTGTCCAGCACGCCTTTCACGGCGCTGATGATGGGATAGATGGCAGTGACGGCTCCGGTGAGCTTGAAGAGTTTGGGAATCTCAGGATCGCTGACCTGCATCACCCAGTCGATGATTTTCGCGGTCAGTTCTGGGTTTTGCGCCACGATGTCGCCCTGGGTGCCGTCTCCGCCCTGAGGGCATGAGAGGCTGTATTCGATGCCCATGGCGCCGGCGGCTTCCAGCTTGGTGGTGTTGGATTGCCAGACGGCCATGTCATCTTTATCGTTGCCGGTGACAGGTCCTCCGGTGGACGCCATGGTCAGGCGGTCGGGAAATTCTTTCACGAGGCGGGGAATCTCTTCGCAGACGCGGTCCAGGGGGTGATCTGAAACGTTGTCGCAATTGGCGAAGGTTTTGCCGCCCCAGACCCACATATATTCAGCCGGGATGTGGATTTCAAGGTTGTCGAAGGAGGTTTTCATGATGCCGCCAGCCCAGCCGGCCTCGTAGGCAAGCTTCATCTGTTCATAGCCGTCCGTGGGCGGAGCCGCGGAAAGCAGAAAGGGGGAATCTATTTTGCGCCCGAAGAAATCAGCCGTCAGCGGCACCGGGTATTTGTTCCAGCCAAAGACGGGAGCGCAGCTCTTGCATGCTTCGGCAGAGATGGCGTGAGTGGCGGAGCGCAGATCGGCGTCAATCTGCAGGGCGATGTTTTTGCCCGCCGCGACAGCTTCCACAACGGTTGTGGGGCCGTTGGCCATATCGCCGCAGGGGTAAATGCGGTCACCCTTTTCTTGGAAAGCCGGACGGTTACCGATGGCGATGACAACCATGTCGAAAGGACGGTAAAGCTCGCCGGAACCCTCTTCATCTCTGATTTTGGAGGGATGGAAGCTTTCGCCGGCGGGAAGCTCCACCCTTTTGGTCTTGATGCCGACTGTGCGGGAGCCGTCATTCACTATTTCAGCAATGCGGGTGCGGGGGCTGAAACAGACTCCGGCTGCGATGAGGCCTTGTTTTTCGTCCTCGGTGAGCGGCAGTTCGTGCCAGGCTTCCAGGGTGATGAGCTCCACATGGGCCGCGCCCCGGTTTTTGGCGGTGAGAGCCTGATCTGCCGCGATGGCTCCTCCCACGAGGGCAATTCTTTTGCCCTTAAAGAGATAGCAACCCGGATTACGCAGTATGTCCATGCCGTAAAGGGCGGTTTCGTCGCCGGGGATGTTCAGCCGGATGGGGTCGTTCAGGCCTCCCGCCAGGACCACGGCGGCATAGCCTTTGTCCAGAAGTTTGGCGGCGCTGCCCACCTGTTCCATAACGTGGTTGATTTTGAAAACCTCGGTGAGATAGAGCAAATCGCCCATCAGCACGCCTTTGTCGAGCCTTTCGGGAGGAATGAGATTGACCTGTCCCCCCAGCGCTTCGGGATCGATGATATCGACCTCATAGCCAAGCTGAGTGAGCGTTACGGCGGCTCCGATACCCGAGGGGCCTCCGCCGGCAACGGCCACTTTGAGTCCGTTTTTGCGCACCGGCGTAAATTCGGGGACTTGACCCAGTTCGCGGGCTTTGCGCACGATGGCGGCCTGGACTTCCGGGATGCGGATGGGGCTGTCGAACTTTTCCCGGGAACAGGCCTGAACGCAGTGATAATCCGGGCAGACGCTGCCACAGATGCCGCCCAGGGGATTGCTGGCCAGGATGATACCCGCGGCGCGCTTGAAGTCGGAGGGGCGTCCCTGCGCGGCTGCCATCATAAAATCGGCCGGGGAACAATCGCAGGGGCAGGCTGTCTTACAGGGTTTTTCCGCGCAGTATTCGCAGCGGCGGATTTCGCTCATCAGTTGGGCGTCGGTCAAAAACATTTTTATGCTCCTTGTTGGGGGAATTTCAATTCAGGTAAAAACCTTATTTCGGGCTTGGTGAAAATCCGTCAACGAAAACTTGTCAAAGCCCCAAAAGACGGGCTCAGATAAATAGGTTTTGACAAAAAAGCCAAAGGTAGAATATGGTGCTTTGATATAAAAGAATCTGTTTGGAGACAAGAATGAACGATGATGTGATCCGCTACTTTCTGGAGCTGGTGGGCATCGACAGCGAATCGCGCAACGAGCGCGCCATGATCGACCGCCTTAAAAAAGACATGACCGAACTCGGGGCCGAGATTTCGGAAGACGACGCTGCGACAAGCACCGGCGGCAACGCGGGCAATTTGCACGCCCTGTTCCCCGGAAAAGAGGGCCTCAAACCCATCCTGTTTTGTGCCCACGCGGACACGGTGAAACCCGGCCAGGGCATCAAGGCTTCGATTACCGACGGCCGCATCCATTCAGACGGGACCACGGTTCTGGGCGGGGACGATAAATCCGGCGTCGCGGAGATTATCATGGGGATTCGCGAGGTGGTGAACAGCGGCGTGGAACACGCTCCCATCGAGGTTTTGATCACCGTTTCGGAAGAGATTGGCCTCCTGGGCGCCAAACATTTTGACATGCAAAAGCTGCATTCTTCCTTCGGCTACGCTCTGGACGCCCATCGCGTGGGAGACCTGGTGGTGGGGGCCCCGGCGCAGAATTCCATCCGGATCACGATTTTGGGACAGGAAGCCCACGCCGGAGTGGAACCTGAAAAGGGAATCAACGCCATCGAAGTTGCCGCGGAAGCCATCGCCGCCATGCCGTTGGGACGCATCGACTTTGAAACCACATGCAATGTCGGCCTCATCGAGGGCGGCACCGCCACCAACATCGTGCCCAACCGCGTGGTGATCCGAGGCGAAGCCCGCAGTCACAACCTTCTCAAACTCAAACAGGTGACCTCCGACATGCGCCACGCGGCTGAAAACGCTGTGAACAGACATCGTTACGACTTTGGCGCGGCTACCCTTGAGTGGGAGGAAAATCTGGAATACGCCTCCTTCAGAATCGCCGACAGCGAACCCGTTGTGCAGCTTGCCCTGGACGCCTTGAACAGCCTCGGAATCAGGGCGGATGTGACAGTCGGTGGCGGCGGCAGCGTCCCCAATATCTTCAACGGAGCCGGATTGCCGATGATAATCTGCGGCACCGGAATGAACAAAGTCCACACCGTCCACGAAGATCTCGAGGCCGAAGAACTCACGCGGGGAGCGGCTTTCGTCGCTGCGCTGATCCGCCAGTATTCGGGCTTGTGAGGCTCAAAATGTTAGATATTACACTCATCGGTTACGGCAAGATGGGGCGCATGATCGCCAGCCTCGCCGAAGCGCATGGCTGCCGGGTGCGTTCCATCATCGACCCCACTCAGGAGGGCTGCGAAAGCCAGATCAGGCCGGAGATTCTCGCCGATGTCTGCATCGATTTCAGTCAGCCGGATGCCGCTTTGGAAAACATCCGCCTCGTGGCGGCCGCGGGAAAGAACATGGTGGTGGGAACCACAGGCTGGCACAAGCATCTGGACGAGGTGAAGGCATTGGCGCAAAAACACAATATCGGCATCCTCTGGGGCGCGAATTTCTCCATCGGGATGAATCTCTTTACCCGCATCGTCCAATATTCCACCTCCATCTGCGACAGATTTCCTTTCTACGACGTCGCCGGCTGGGAAATGCACCACAACCAAAAAGCTGACAGTCCTTCCGGCACGGCCATCCAACTGGCGGACACGATTCTGGCGGAAAGTAGCGTCAAGGACGAAGCCGTTTATGACAAGCTGGACCGCAAAATCCTGAAGAACGAACTGCACTTCGCCAGCCTGCGCGGAGGCTCGGTGCCCGGAACCCACAGCGTGATCTTCGATAGCGAGACGGACAGCCTGGAACTCACCCACAGAGTGCGTTCCCGCGCATGTTTTGCCACCGGAGCGCTGCAGGCGGCGCAGTGGATTGCCATTCACAAAGGCTGCCACAGTTTCAACGAGATGATGGAAGACCTCTTATGCTGATCCCCTTTTCCAAGCTGCACGCGCAGGGCAACGATTTTGTGTTCCTGCAGCTGCTGCACACCCCAAAATCATCCCTGCCGCTGGAAGAGCTCGCCAAAGATATCTGCGACCGCCGCAGCGGAGTGGGCGCTGACGGCTTGGTATTGCTGCTTGCCGCACACGACGCCGACGCCAGAATGCTGATCTACAACAGTGACGGCAGCCACGCCATGATGTGCGGTTCGGCACTGCGTTGCTGCGCTTTTCTCTTGAACAAGCTGAGCGGCAAAACTGAACTGCTTTTCGCCACCGATAGCGGCCTCAAAACCGCGTCTGTCAGAGAGGGCCAGATCTCTGTGAACCTGGGCAAACCAATCTTGAAAGAGCGGGACATTTCCCTCGAAGGAATCACCGGCTCTTTGGTGGATATGGGCAATCCGCATTTTGTTTCGTTTCAGCATGAGTTGAACGGGCAGGAACTGGAACTGGGACCACTTTTGGAGAGACACGCGCACTTTGGCGAGGGAGTTAATGCGGAGTTTGTGAGAGCGCTCTCGCGTCTTGAGATAGACATGAAGGTGTGGGAACGCGGCGCAGGAGCCACTTCTGCCTGCGGGACCGGGGCTGCGGCGAGCGTGTTCTGCGGCATCGAACAAGGGCTCTTGGACGACGAGGTCCGGGTGAACATGCCCGGCGGGGACGTCCGGATCAAGCGTCTGGAAAACGGGGAATTCATTCTAGCGGGGACTGTGGAACACACATTTAGCGGAGTTTACAAATGGAAAATTTAGGCATACATCTACAAAAGCTGCGTGAAGACAAGGAAATCAGCTATCAGAAAATCTTCGAAGACCTGCGTTTACGGGAAGAACAGGTGCGCATGATCGAAGAAAACCGCTTTTTCGAACTGGGGCCCTTCGGTTTCGCCAAGGTGATGGTTTACAATTACGCGCGTTATCTGGAAGCCGATCTGGATGAGGTGATGGCGGAATTTAGGGTGATGGTCCCGGAAAACACGGTAAAAAATGCCAAGCGTGAACCCGAGCCAAAAACCAAGAAGATCATGCTCTCTCCCAATCTGCTCTGGTTTCTGGGCATCGTCCTCTTTGTGGCGATTTTGGGCGCAATCCTTTGGCACGCATACAGTAATGGCTGGCTGAAAAAGCCGGATTTTCTGAAGCCGGAAGCCGCGGACACCACCGTTACGACCCAGCCTAAATTGCCGCCTGAGGCGGAGAAAAAGGTAGCGAAAGCAGACCCCATGCGCGAGCTTCAGAAAAAGATTACCCAAGCCGCCGCGACCGAAACCGAAACACAAACCCCGGGAAAAAAGGCCGTGAGCCAGGCCGCTCAGGACAGCACAGACCACATCGGCGAGCTGATGGGGCCTTCCCAGGTGAATATAGGCCTCGACTAACATGGCGATGCCGCACTTTCAGCTTGACAATAATCCCGCCCTTGGGCAAACTAACTCAAAAGCAAAAATTAACTAATCTGGAGGAACAATGCCAGCTTTCTCTATCAATGAGATCATCGAAATGGCCGTTCAGATCGAACGTAACGGCTACGCCTTTTACCACGAGGCCACCAAACGCAGGGACATGGATCCCCAAAGCCTGGAATTTATCACCTGGCTGCGTGACGCGGAACTCGAACATGAAAGAACCTTTATGGCGCTGCGTGAGGACGCGGACATGCAGGACCTCGAACTCACCCAGGATTGGGAGATGGTTTCCGCTTATCTGAAGACGATCGTGGACGGCAGAATCTTTAACAGCCAGGAAGCCGCCATCCGCAAAGCCACCGAAGCCAAGGATATGTCCACCCTGGTGGATAACGCCATCACCTTTGAAAAGGATACCCTGCTCTATTTTCACGCCCTCAAAGACAGCATTTCCCATCCCAGGGCGCAGCAGGCTTTGGGACGCATTATCAACGAAGAAGTTTCGCACGTGATGCGGCTCAACGATTTCAAGAAAGGCCTCGCCTGACCAAAACTGTGTCTGCTGCCAAAAAGAAAAGCAGGATCAGGAGGATCATCTACGTCCCCCTGGTTCTGCTTTTGGCCTTGCTGATTCTGGTTTACAACCCAGTGTCGGTGAGGATTATGACGCTCACGGCGGCGGTGGTCTATCGCCTCGATCCGGGCATCTTTTACCGCCTGGTAAACACCGAAAGCCGGTTCCGCAGCTTCGCCGTTTCCCCGGCGCAGGCCATCGGACTCGGCCAAATCAAGGAATCCACCGCCAGTTATGTGCAAATGAGCCACAAGCGCGGCATGCTCTATTTTCCGCCTTACAACCTGAGCATCTCGGCCCGCTACCTCAACTATCTGCGCAAGCGTTTTAACGACAATTGGACGGTGGTGCTGGCCGCCTACAACTGGGGCGAAAGCAATGTGGAAAAACGCATGAAAGGGATCAGCATCGATCCCGAAACTGATTACCGGGAACGCTTTTCCGACATCCGGGAAACCTATGGCTACATCAACAAAATCATGCCGCCCGTAAAAAAGGCTTGACGTGATTAGGCTGCATAAAATAATTAGAAAAACTATATCTTTCAGGAGTTACTCATGGTGAAAAACCAACGTGGAAGCGTGCTTTTCTGGGTGATTAGCGCTATTCTGGTCATAGCTCTGATTCTGATCCTGTATATTCCCGGGATCTTTAATCTTGACCCGGGAAAAAACATAGACGATTGCACCACCAATATGAAAAATATCTGGGTGGCCGCCAACGACTATGTGCTGGATACCAATCAGGATTTCAAAGGTGATCTCAACCAGCTGCGCAACACCAAAAAGTTAGACAGCAAATCCACCTACCTCACCGAGCAGAAATTTTGCCCCGAACTGCAGGGCGAAAAAACAGAATACCTGGTCTTTGGCAAGCACATCAGCGAAGTGATGGACGGCGAAACCAAGCACTATTCCGGCATCCTGGTGTTCTGCCCCAATCTGGGACGCTTTTCCAAACATCTGTTGGACAAAACTTTCTACGATAATATGAGCACTTCCATGCTGCAGAACGTGATGATCAACGATATTAGCAAGATTGACGCCTTCACAAAATCCAACGCCAAGCTCAAAAATCAATATATGCTTAAATATCTGGATTATTGGAAAAACACCCCCATAACGGAATTCAACGCCCTCCTTAACGACCCGACCCTTATCGCGTTGAGGATTGAACTCACCGGCGAAAAACCCATCGCGGATGACGAACAACTGACCGAAGAACAGGCTCAGTAAGCCGCTCATCGGCACCAAACTTTCCCCGCGGCATAAGGAATCTTGGCTTCGGGGATTTTTTTGTCCGGAACCTCTTGAGAGGAAGGAAAAGCATTGCAATATCAGGAATTTTTAGACCTCATTTACAGTAAATACTCCGGCAACGTGAAGCTGGAACTCGACCGGATGGTTCATCTGCTGGCCGCGATGGACAAGCCTCAGGATTCTCTGCGGGGCTTCCACGTTGGCGGCACCAACGGCAAAGGCAGCGTCTGTGCGACCTTAGAAGCTCTCTGTAGGGCTCACGGACTCAGCACCGGACTCAACACCTCACCCCATCTGATCGACTACACAGAGCGGTTCCGGGTGAATGGGAGCGATCTGCCCTTTGAGCGGATTTTGGCTAATTTCCACCGTTTTGAAAAGCTGTTTGAAAAATGGGAAGCCTCTTTCTTTGAGATTACCACAGCCATCGCTTTTCAGATCTTCAAAGAGGAAAACCTGCACAGCAGCGTGATCGAGGTTGGCCTGGGCGGCAGGCTGGACGCCACCAATCTGTTCCGGCCGGATGTCGCCGCGATCACCAGCATCGGCCTGGACCACGTGAAAACCCTGGGCGGCACCGTGGAGCTGATCGCCGCGGAAAAAGCCGGCATCATCAAACCCAGCGTGCCTCTGGTCCTGGGAAAAATCCCCGCTTCGCCGCGCCGGATAATCCTGAACCGGGCCAAAGAACTGAACGCTCCTGTCTTCGTTTCCGACGATGATTTCTCCTACCGCATCACCGCTCAAAAAGTTTCCGGACTCCGCTTTGATTATCGGTTTGGACGCCACATCTACAAGGGTCTCGTTACCAATCTCATTGGCGAACACCAGGCTGGCAATATCGCCCTCGCCCTCACTTCCTTTTTCATCTATGCCCGCGCGAGGGGAATCAAGGTCTCGGCTGCAAAAGTCCGCTATGCCTTGAAAAACATCCACTGGCGCGGCCGTATGCAGGTACTCAGCACATCGCCAGTGATCATCGTGGATGGCGCCCACAACGTCCAGGGCGTCCAGTCTCTGCTCAAGACCCTGCGCCCCACCTGGCCCCACCGCCGCTTCCGCTTTCTGGTCTCCATTCTGGCAGATAAGAATTTCTCCGAGATGCTGCGTCTCATCTGCTCCGCCGCGGAAAAGATATATATTGCTCAAAACACTTCCGACCGCGCTGCCACAGTCGCCGAACAAGCCGCTGAGGCTGCGAGATACGGAGTGGAATACGTCACCGCAGATTCAGTCGCCGAGGCGTTTCGGATCGCCAGAGCGGAGCTGTCGCCTCAGGACATCCTGATCTGCGGAGGCTCGCTCTTCACTGTCGGAGAAGTGCTGCGCGGCTTTCCCGAAGCTTGATCGATTCATACATCCTGTCGCTGTGTAATACCCTGTGGATTATATGGATAGGTATTTCAGGACTCTCGTAAAACAGACCGATAGCGAGGGTGGGTCCTCTTACATGGGTGAATAAACCTTCGTGACGAGGGATTCCGAAACGGCTTACTGATGGTGCTGATTATGTATTGTAAAAAGAACTGGATTCCAGCCTGCGCTGGAATGACTGGATGCTTAGAATCTGGTCACACTTTTTTGGCATTACCAGCACCTTCCCACCATTCCATCACCTTCCCATCATTCCATCACCTTCCCGTCACTCCATCACCTTACGGCCACTCCAGAGCCTTCCCGTCATTCCAGAGCATTCCCGCCATTCCGAGCCTTTCCGTCATTCCAGCGCAGGCTGGAATCCAGTTCTTTATCAGCCCCAAACACCCGCTACACTTCATACCTTCGCTATCATTCTGCAGCCTTACGGGCTTTCCAAAGCGAACAACACCCCACCCCCCACAGTGTGAAAACCTGTCATTTTACCCACCCGCCCGGCAAAATTTCTGTTGACACGATTCGGGAATTCTCGAAAATGAGATTATGAAGAAAATAGCCATACTCCTCGTGCTTTTGCTGGCGCTTTCCGGCTGCGACCTGTTCCGGCTGCGGATACCTGAACCGCCGGTGGAACAAGCCCTCTGGAACAGCTATCCCATCAATTGGGACCTGTGCCTGCAAAATCTGGAGTATTGCTATGAGGACAGCCGCAACGCGGTGAAATACGCCGGGCTCTTCACCGAGGATTTCAGCTTTCGCTTCGCCGCGCAGGACATCAACGACTATAATCTGCCCAGCTCCTGGACTGCCGCTCAGGAACAGGATATGTTGCTCAACATGTTCAGCCAGTCTCCAAATCTGGATAACGCGGAAGTGACCCTCACTCCCCTGACCGCCCAACCCGACGAAATTGGCCCCAGCGAAGCCAGAATCTACCGCCAGTACGAGCTCACGGGATTTCCCAGCGTCGCCGGCGCCTCTGGAACCTACAAAGGCAATCTGGAAATCCATCTGCGTAAATCAGGCGCCTATTGGTATATCAGCCGCTGGTTCGATTACCGCACCTTCGCCAATCCCACCTGGGGCAGGATGAAACATGGCTTTTCGCAGTAAGGCGCTCTGGCTTCCTTTACTTGCCCTGACCATCTTTCTGGGCAGTTGCTGGAATCCCTTTCATCCCTCTCTGATCGACAATTCCGACAGTTCCCTGCGCTATGCCACGCCCCGTGACGTTTTGCAAAATCTGGAGCTGGCCTATAAAGAACGCAATATCAACATTTACAAGGAGCTTCTGGCTCCCGATTTTCGCTTTGAGCTGATTTCCAGCGAGGTTGGCCAGATCGGCATAGATGTGAACGGAGACGGCATCCGCGACTCCTGGTGGGCTTACGACCAGGAGGTTCTCTTCACCGAAAACCTGTTTTCCAGCGGCTCCACCGACGGCAGCACCCCGGCCCCGGACGACCTTTATCTGCGTCTGCAGATACCCCCGGAAGTCAATTGGGAAGAAGATCCTGAGCTCGGCCACGAAGATTGGGTGGCGATTCCCTGCCCCTTCGATCTCAAGCTGAGCTACTATGCCTCAAATTCCCAGATCACGGCCAGCGGCGTTGCCCGCTTCTATCTGAAACCCGCCAACAATCGCTGGTACATCGCCATCTGGAGGGATGAATCGAACCTGTAAAATCCCAGGGGCGGATCATGGCTGTGGATTACGGCAGCAAACGGGTCGGCCTGGCGATCACTGATCCCCTGAGAATCTTTGCCAAACCCCTGAAAGTGATTTCCAACGAGGGTTTTGCTCACATCGTGCAAGAGCTCCAAGCGACCATCGCGCAATACGGCATCGACCTGCTGCTCTGCGGCATTCCTTACGCCATCGCGGGCGGCGACACACCCAAAACCACCGAGACAAAACAATTTATGAACAAGCTCTCTGCCGCTCTGGAAATTCCGATCTTGCCATGGGACGAACGTTACTCCACCGACGAGGCCGAGCGCGAACTCATCAAGCTCGGCTACGACTGGAAAAAGCGCCGCAAAGTTCAGGATGCCATGGCCACCGCCATGATCCTTAAAAGTTATCTGGACAGTCTATGAACATAAATCTCCCCGTCAAAATCATCCTGCGCTGGCTGCCTCTGGCGCTGGTTCTCATCCTCCTGATTGTTCTGTTCTGGAACCTCTTTGCGCAGTTAAGTTCAGATCAAATCGCCGTTCGCATCAAGAGCGGAGACAACGCCGCCACCATCGGCAGACAGCTCAAAGAACACCAGATTGTCCGCAGCGCATGGCTGTTCAGGGCGATGGCCTCCATGCGTGGCACCGACCGCCGCCTGATCGCCGGAACCTATTCACTGGGCGGAAAACACAGCCTCTATCAGACGCTGAAGCTGCTGGAAAAGGGCAATGTCAGCGCGGTGAAGATCACTTTCCCCGAAGGTTTTTCTCTCTATAAAACCCTGCGACGGCTGGACCGCAGCGGCCTGGCCAGCTACGATGAGCTCTACACCCTCGCCACGGATTCTCTGTTCGTGGAAAAGCTTACCGGCCTCCGCGTCCCCACCTTGGAGGGTTTTCTCTATCCCGAAACGTATTATTTTGACCTTGGAGTTGCCCCGGCTGAGATTCTGCGTCAGATGACCAAACAGTTTTTCAGCCAGCTGCGCGCCGAGGGCCTCGATCCCGCACAGATAAAGGATTTTTACCAAGTCCTCATCATGGCCAGCACCGTGGAAAAGGAAAGCGGTTTCGACGACGAACGGCCTCTGGTGGCCAGTGTGATCCGCAACCGTCTGGACGCCGGGATGCGCCTGGCATCCTGCCCCACCGTGGATTACGTGCTGGAGCGCCAGGGCGTGAAAAAGCCGGTTCTCTCCATCCAGGATACCCGGATC
>CAXYWN010000040.1:0-11769 GCA_964292625.1 uncultured bacterium | reverse complement strand
GGTACCGCTGCTGCGTTCTTTGGCGATGCTGCCCATGGTGATGGCCGGGATGAAAAAGAGGAAGAAGGAGTGCATTCTGCTGAAGGTTTCCCGCATGTCCGCCACACCCAGTTTGAGGGCGGTAAGGGAAAGCCAGATGCCTGTGGCAAGCAGGAAGACGCCGAAAATGATGTAGGTGCTAAAGGAGCGAAGCGCAAGCGAGTATTCCTTTTTGGCGATGGTGAGGGCGGGATTCATGGTTGCTCCTTGTGGTCAGGCTCGTCACTGTTTTCCGGAGGCAGATATTCCGTTTCCGGACAGGTCAGGTCGCTATCGACGGGATTCAGTTCGGCCACCAGTTTCTGGATTTCGCCCGAGGGTAGCGATGTCTCTTCCTCGGGAATTTCCTCCTCATGTGAGGTCAGCTCGTGGAAAATGCTCTCCAGGCTTTGCTTCTCTTGGTAAATGCTCACGATCTGCCAGCCCAGGGATGAAACATAAGTTGAAAGTTCCTTGCGGATATCTACTTCTGCCGGGGCCATAAAATGCAAGAGGCAGACCGAGCCGTTCTGGGTCTGGGATTCCAACCTGACGTCAGCTTGACCTTCCAGCCAGGGGATGAAGTCCGGCTCCGTGGCCTCGACCTCCAGAATCACCCGGTGGTAACCGCTGATGTAAGAGCCGAGATTTTCCATCTTGTCGTCCACAATCAGGCGGCCTTTATTGATGATGATCACGCGCGAGCAGAGGGCCTGCACTTCCTGCATGATGTGACTGGAAAGCAGGACAGTTTTGGCTTCGCCCAATTCGCGGATCAGATCGCGGATTTCCATGATCTGGTTCGGATCGAGTCCGCCGGTGGGTTCATCCAAAATCAGCACTTCTGGATCGTGCAGTATCGCCTGTGCCAGTCCGGTGCGTTGACGATAGCCTTTGGAGAGGGTGGAGATGCGTTGTTTCCACACCTCATCGAGTCCGCAGACCTGACGCACAAATTCCAGCCGCTGAGAAAGCACGGGCTCCTGCATCCGGCGCAGGTTGCCGATATAGCGCAGAAATTCGCCGACGGCCATTTCCGGATAAAGCGGATTATGTTCCGGCAGATAGCCGATGCGGGCACTGGCGGCCAGGGGGTCCTGGAACACGCTTTTTCCGTCCAGTTCGATCTGGCCGGCGTTCGGCTGCAAATAACCCACCATCATCCGCATCGTGGTGGTTTTGCCGGCGCCGTTGGGGCCCAAAAAACCCACAATCTCGCCGCCGGTAACTGCGAAGCTGACATTGTCCACAGCCTTGATATTGCCAAAGCTGCGGGACAGATTTCTGATCTCTATCATAATATTTTCATTGCCTCATCATCATCTGCATTGAGTTTTGCTGTCCGGACGGTTCGGTGAGCGAAATCTCGTCGCCTGCCTTGAGCCCGGAAATAACTTCCACGTTCTGAAGGTCGTTGGCGCCCAGGGTAACCGGAGTCGGGAGCGGCTCTTGGGTCTGGGCATCTTTCCTGTCCTTCGGGTCGCCCTTTTTATCTTTTGGCATCACATAAACGATGTCCTGATTTTTGTCGTCGGTGAAGACAGCCCGGATTGGGATCACTAAAACGTTTTCACGCGATTCGCCGACGATGGTGACCGCGGCCGTCATTCCAGGCCGGACGGTTTCGCCGGTGGCGTTGATACTGATCTCAACTGGGAAAACCTTGGCGTTGTTTTCTTTGATCGCGGCGGGGGCGATTTTCACGATGGAGCCGGCATAATCATTGTAGGGCAGGGCGTCCAGCTTGATCCTGGCTTCCTGTCCCAATCTGAATTTGGCGATGTCCACCTCGTTGATATTACTCTTCACCACCATCCGGGAAAGGTCCGCGATCTTCATAATCACCGTGCCTTCGCCGAAACTGGTGAGGCTGGATTGCACCATCTCGCCTTCGTTCACTGTGCGCTCAATCACCATTCCGGACGCGCTCGCCAATACGTGAATCACCTTGCCGGGAACGTCCATATCCTTGATTGTTTCATACTGGCTCGTGGCCTGGCGGAATTCTATTTCCGCGGAGCTGCGTTCGTCCCGGGCGGCGTCATAGGTTTGTCGGGATATGTATCCTTTGTTCAGCAGGATTTTCTTGTCCGCCAGGTCTTCCCGCGCGTTTTTCAAGCGCAGTTCCGCCCGGCTGAGCTGGGCCTTGGTACCGAACAGGGTGTTCGCCTGATTGTAGTCCGGCTCGATATCGGCGATAATCTGGCCGCTTTTCACATAGTCGTTCGCGTCGGCGTAAAACTTTACGATTTTGCCAGAAACTTTGGATTTGATCGCCACGATCGTTTGGGGCTGAACCTCTCCGGTGATCTCCACTTGGGACACAATCGCGCCCTTGGCGACCTGGTGAGTTTGGGGTGTCGCAAAAGCCGCAACTTTTTTCATGGCTGCCTTGCCGCACTGCCTCAATCCCAGAAACAGGAGCAACAGGACTCCCACGACGATGAGAACTATTTTCCATTTCTTGCGCATCGGTTTTTTTCCATCAATAGATTTTATCATTATCTGAGCATAGGATTTAACGGCTGTCTTCATGTCAATAAAAAAAGGCCTCCGGTGATGCCAAACCCGGTTACCTCATCTTTTACAACTTTTTAAAAAAGTCTGACATGTCACAGTAAGCAGTTCCGGCACTGCCCGAATCGTGGAGGAAACGAAAAAAGGGATGGCGTTGAGGCCATCCCTTATGCTATCTGTTGTTAGTTGTTATTTCATCAGGATCATCTGACGTTTTTCCGTGTGTCCGGGTGTGATCAGGCGATAGAAATATACACCGCTGGAGACGTGATTGCCATTATTGTCGGTGCCTTTCCAGACGTAGCTGTGGCGGCCGCAAGACAGGTCGCTATCCACCAGGGTCGTCACTCGCTGTCCTTTCACGTTGTAGATGGAAAGGCTGGCGGGACCGGTCTGGCCCATGTCGAAGCTGATGGTGGTTTCAGGATTGAAGGGGTTGGGGAAGTTCTGGTGGAGTTTGGTTACCAGTGCATCCGAGCTGAAGGTCTGCCGGGACGCGAAGATGAGCTTGAGGTTGGGACGGTAGTTTGAAGTTGAGCCGCCGCTGAAGACGTTGGTCTGGTTCGCCGTGTCGCTGCGTCCATAGCGGAAGCATTTGGTGTTGGAGGTGTAGCGGGTGGTTCCGCTCTTGTTGTAGCTGCTCATCAGGCCGTAGGCGGTGTCGATCACCAGGTTTCTGCTGCCGTCCCAGGTGAAGGGTGTGGTGAGGGTGACCATATTCCAGCCTGTGGTGGTGGGCCGGTAGGAGGTCGAGGTCCAGACGGTGCTCAGGTTCGCCGCTGCGAGCCAGGCACTGGCGTTGGCGGCGGTGGTGTGTCCCAGGCGGATCACGTAGCTGGGCATGGAAACGGCAGGGATGCCGCTCACATAGAAGCCAATCTGGGTGATCTGGACAGGACCGTTTACGCCTGCAGCGATGAGTTCGGAAGCCTTGTAGAGGGACTGCGTGTGCAGACTCTTATAATAGACGTTGATGGGGCAGGCTGTGGTGGTTCCGTTGCTGGAGGTTCCCGTGCCGATGATTGCTTCAGAGACTGCAGCCGCTTGGGTGACGATCACATTTACGTTGCCGCTGGCAGCCAATGCTCCATCACTCACGGTGAACGTGAGGTTTTCGGTGCCGTACCAACTGGCCGCGGTGCCGAAAGTGACGTTCATTCCGGAGATGGAGACCGTCACATTGGAGTTTCCGCTGCAGGTGAGGGAAAGTCCCGTATCCGGCGTTTCCGCATCATCCACATAGGGACCGAAGTCCTGGGTGAGGGTGCCGTTCTGAGCGAAGGTGAAGCTCGTTGGAAGAGCGATCGTCGGAGCAGTGTTCGCGCCGGGGATGTTCACGCGTAATTTGAAGGGATCGTTGGAACCGCAGAGGGGCATTGTGACAGTTCTGCCCGTGGTGTCTGTGGCCAGAATGTAGTAGTACAGAGTCTGGTTATAGGCGGGAGTAGGCACATTCGCTGTCCAGATGGTCCCCGTCACAAAGGTGAGAGGCGCGTTGAGCCAGGTGCCTGTTGTTGTATGTCTGTAAGCCACATAGGTGCCGGCAGAACTCAAGGTATTGGCATGGGTCAATTCCACGTTGATAGCCACTGTGCTGTTGCCAGTTGCGGAAATGGGCGGCACATGCCATGCGTGGATCATCTGCTCGTCGTAAACTGTATTGACACGGCAATGGAGGGCATCGGTGGATTCCCAATTCGTATGGGTGTAGCCGATCACAGTATAACCAGGCATTGCAGATTGATACACGGCGAGAGCCGCGTTGTCGTTGGTAGCGTTTCCCATTTTGGGCACATAGATGGCTTTATTCATGATGTAGGAATTGCTATAAGGCTCGTTGTTGGGTGTATTCACCCGGTAGATTTTATAGGGAGTTCCATAACCAGAGGTCTTGGCTTGCCAGGCAGCGACAGTTGCTTCTATGTCACTATACTGTGCATGGCTGGTGGGCACTTGACGGATAATCACCTTATCGACATCGAGCAGTTTGCCCCAGCAATCGATGTGGTCGATATAGGTGTTGTTCGGGTCAACGTAGAACTGGTAGTCCGTAATTCCAAGATACTGTTGAGCCATCACATCAATCTGCGCCTCGGTGAGGGTGGGGTTCTCTTCCAAAATCAATTGGGTGGACATCATGGCAGCATGGCCATCGCACATCACATTGCCACCGGTTGCCACGAGGGGCATGGAGTAATAGCCGACGCCAAGGTAGTTCGCCACGGTAACCGGGAGAATGTCATCATTGGGACGCGGACGATTATAGGTGAAGTCCACGATCTTCATCTGGCCACTGCCTTCGAAGATCGTCCAGGGACCGTAATCCCTCGTCCAATATGAATCTGTGCTTGCATTGATGTAGCGGACATTGCCCATGTTAACGCCATTGTTGGATAGCGCGGTATTGCATGCTGACTGACTTGCAGAGGTAACCACCACATAGAGCAGGCCGTTGTTGGACATGTCTTTCAGCAAGGGATAGGGCTGGCCAAAAGGATAGCGAACTATCGCACCCTTGGCCGGTTCCCATTCCGCCACAAAGCGGGGATTCACAGGCAGCAGCTGAACCGTGCCTGTTCCCGTTACTGTGACATTGACCGTGCCGCTGTTGCTGGCATTGCTGGTGATTACCACGTTGCCGTTGTAAGCAGAGCCTGCGGTGGGCGCAAAGCTGAGGTCGTAAGTTTTATTTGAACCGGCATTGACGCTGAAGGAAAGCGCGTTGCGGGTATCAAGCGACTGCCTTGACGCCAACTCATCGGTACGGGCCGCGGAAAGTGCCACGGTGTATCCGGTGGGAGTGGTAATCGTTCCCGTGAGGGTCTGTTCACCTGTATTCTGGATGGTGAATTGTTTTACGCTGGTGTTGCCCACAGACACTTCGCCATAGACGAGGTTGAGCGGTGCCACCTGGATGGCGGGCGGAGCAAAGACCTGTGTCACTATCACGTTCACGTTGCCGCTGGCGGAAAGCGACCCGTCACTCACAGTAAACCTGAGGTTCTCGGTGCCGTACCAACTGGCCACTGTAGCGAAAGTGACGTTCATTCCAGAGATAGAGACCGTCACGTTGGAGTTTCCGCTGCAAGTGAGGGTAAGCCCTGAATCCGGCGTTTCAGCGTCCGCCACATAGGGACCGAAGTCCCGGGTGAGAGAGCCGTTCTGCGGGAAGGTGAAGCTGGCCGGGAGCGCGATCGTCGGAGCTGTGTTAGCTGGGGCGGCGCCAGTTCCGGTGATGGCGATGGTGGTCGTGGCTTCATCGGCGTCGGTGCTGCTGATAGTAACGTTGCCGTTGTAGCTTGCGACGGGGGTTGGCGGGAAAGTGAGGGGATAGGTATTGGCATTGCCCGGGGAGTCTGCTTTCCGTCATTTGGTATGAATGCCGGAGCTTCCCTCTGCGCTAGTTGGTTGCCGTCATCGGCTTTGCTGGCCTGGGCGACGCTGTAGCCTGTGGGAGTGGTGATGGAGCCGGTGAGGTCGGCGGTACCGCTGTTTTGGATGGTGAAGGTTTTTACGCTGGTGGAGCCAACCGTTACCGATCCATAGGCGAGGGAGGTCGGAGCCACAGTTATTTCAGGAGCGGCGGGAGTTCCAGCCACGAAAGACAGTTTCAGGTTGGGCCGGTAGGTGGAGGTCGATCCGCCGCTGAACACGTTGGTCTGGTTCGCGGTATCGTTGCGTCCGTAGCGATAGCCCGAGGTGACGGCTGAATACTGCACCGTTCCGGTAGAGGCATAGCTGCTCAACATGCCGAAGGCAGTGTCGATCACGATGTTGTTCACGCCGTCCCAGGTGAAGGGGGCAGCCAGAGCCAGCATATTGTATCCACCTGCCGTAGGCGCGTAGGAAGCGGCGCTGTAAACGGTGGCCATACCGGCAGCAGTCTGCCAACTGGCGACATTCGCGGCGGAGGTATGCTTCATTCTCACCACAAAGTTTGGTATAGCCAGGCTGGGTGCGGAGTTCACATAAAACCCGATCTGGGTAATGTCAATCGGGCCAAAGACGCCGACTGCGTTCAGTTCAGCCTTCGTGTAAACCGCCTGGCCGTGCAGGCTTTTGTAATAGATGTTCACCGGGCTGGCGGTGGTGGATCCCGTCACTGAGGTGCCTGTGCCGATCACCGCTGAGGTGATGTTGTCCGGCGTGGCGGTCACAGTCGGGGTGGGATCCGATTCGCCGCTGGAATAGACAGCCTTAAGATAATAGCTGTAGGTGCTGCCGTTGGTGAGGCCCGTATCGTTGTAACTCAGCCCGGTAACGGTGGTCTTCAGCACGCCGTTGCGGAAGATTTTGTAACCGGTGGGATTTCCGATAACCGGAATCGACCAGGTGAGATAGACGACCTGATTGCCGCCGCTTGCTTCGAGGTTCGAGGGCGGATAAAGAGCGTTCGAATCCAAGGCCAGCAAAGCGTTACGGGCATTGATGCGACCGGAGCCGAGCATCCCCGTATAGCTGGAGTTCAGGCTGTAATGGTTGTCCACGGTGTTGATGATGAGGTTGGCCAGCGCCGTATTGGACAGAACCGTGCCGGAGCGGTAGGCTTTGGAAATCAGCAGGGCAGCCACTCCGGAGGTGTGCGGACAGGCCATCGAAGTGCCCTGATAATATGCATACGAGCTTCCGGATATGGTGCTCAACACGCCCTGGTTGTTGCTGTTGGTGGTATCTCCACCGGGAGCGGAAACGTCCACCCAGGCGCCGTAATTGGAATACCAGGCTCTCACGTCGCTATGGTTGGTGGCGGCCACGGAGAGGGTCCCGTTGTAGCAGCCGGGATACCAGTTTCCGGTCGCGTTGTCATTACCGGCGGCAAAAATGGTGATGCCGCCGTTGAGGACGGAGCCGCCGCCATTGGCGTTGAAATAGTCGATTGCGTCCAGCACGGCCTGGTCATACACGTTGACGTTTGAATAACCCCAACTGTTCTGGGAGATTGCTGCGCCATTGTCGGCGGCGTAAATGGGAGCGTTCTGAAATCCGCCGCTGCTGCTGCTGGTGAAAACCTGGCATGACATCAGCTTTACGCCGTTGCCAGACCCGGATCCTCCCGCGATTCCAGACACTCCCACACCGTTGTTGGTGACGGCGCCGATGGTGCCCGAAGTGTGGGTGCCGTGACTTCCCGCCACGATGGCGGAGGAACTGCTCACAAAGTTATAGCCCACCCCCGACCAGATATTGCCGGCCAGATCGGGGTGATTGGTTTGGATGCCTTCATCAACCACTGCCACAACCACGGCAGGATTGCCTTTCTCGATCTCCCATGCTTCGGGCAGGTCGATGTCCTTGTTCGCGGTTCCGCCGGTTTGGCCGGTGTTGTTGTAATGCCATTGATTGGCGTATTGGGGATCGTTGGGAGTCCAGCGGGACAGGGTGGAATTCGCGCCGGAATTGAGGCCGTCATCCACGCCCCAGAGTATCTTTTTGTATTCCGGTTCGGCCCAGGCCACGATGTGCTTGAGTTCCCGGTAGGCCATCACAATGTCCCGGATGTCTTCCTGGCTGTCAAACTTGATCTCATACCAAAGATGGAGTCCCCATTCTTTGTGTCGCCAGGTGAATTTGTTTTCCAGGGCAGGGCTGCCAAACAAAGAAGTGATCTCACCCACGCCGAAGCGCTGGTTCAATGCGTCCAATTCTTTGATGCCAAAACTCTCCAAGTTGTTTGATAAACGAAGTTTTTCCGTAAGAAGGGAATAATCCGGATTGAGTTTGATCCTGATGTGTCCTTGTTCGAGGGCTTTATCAGGAACCTTATAGATATCAATAAACGGTCGCTCACCGAATTGAACTCCGGTGGCGAATGCGATGGTGCCCAGCGCTGCAAGCAGCACTATGAGCAGCAACTTCACACATGCGAACTTATTTTCCATAAGTTCCTCCCTATACTTTGGTGTAGTTATTAATCTGTCATAACAGAAAACATTCGATAGTAGCACGCGTATAGAATAAATTGATACGAAACTCGTATCCGGAGGTCAAATATTTGTCAACATAAAAATTCACAAAAGTTCAATAATTCTTTTATTGCTATGATAGCGTGAGAGTTGGCAAGCCAGTATGATGAGGGTTCACTCCCCAGGGAGGGGATTTAAACGGGAATTTGTGTGGGTGTGTTCTTCCGAATTCAGGGAAAACGCCGGAAATGGAGCACAAAATCCTTTTCCGGCACAAAGTTCAGAAAACTCCATTGATAACTGGTTCCGTCAGAGCTGATCGCGGGATCCGGGAAGGGCTGTTCCGCGAGCTCAAGTCCGGGTCCCATCCACAGGCTTATTTCGGAAGATGGCAGCGGCCGGCCCCAAGCGTTGGCGGTGAGCAAAACATAGCGGGCTTCGGAGCCGCTGATTCTTTGCCGATAGCTGATGCGCAGATCCGTGAAACTCCGCCCGGGCATATCCAATCTGAAACTGAAGCCCTGCGGGGTCCGGCGAATGAGTTCCACCGCGATGCTGTCCGCCGGTTCTGGTATGGAGACACTGATGTCTTCCGCCACCCCGATGCTGTCGGATGAAGGCACCGGAAACCAGATCAGGCGGATCAGGGGTTCCTGGCTGAGGTTGGAAAAGTAAAAGTCTCCGCTCACGCTCCAGAGCAACGTGTCGGACTCCTCCGACAAGGGTTCCAACCTGAAATACAGCTGCTCCCCTTCAAAGTTGGGCCCCCCATTTGCGGCCAGTAATACTGGAAGCAGAATCAACAGCAGCCAGGGAAAGAACCTCATCGCAATACGGTGAGCCTCTGCCTGGCCAGTGTGCGGGAACCGTCTTCCAGCGAGATGAAATAGATGCCGCTGGCAAGCTTGGGCAGCACCCAATCTGTCTCTCCCGAAGCCGGCATTTGCCAATCCGCCAGATGTCTGCCACGCAGGTCATACAACCCCAGCCGGGCCGAACTGAACAGGGCATGGCCGGATTTATATTCCAGATGCAGAGTGTTGCCGGAAGCCGCGGTCAGCACGCTGGGCCTCAGTTCCAGAATTCCCGGAGTCTGGGTCTCATCCTCCACCCCACTGTACCAGACGGTCGCATCAATGTGGTTATGCTCCCCCGGTTCAGGGAAAACAAGCTCGTCATACACATAGTGTCCGTCTATGGGGTCCTTTATCTTGATCCGGGTCCGCTGGGCGTAGAAGAATTGAGCCTGCCACCAGCCGTTCTGGTTGGTGTGGCCTATGGGCCAGACGAAATACGGATTTGGGCAGTATTGCAGAAAGATGGGAACCCCGGGGGCGGGGCCGCCGCTCAGCCTTTCCACATATACACTCAGGGTACACCGGGTGCTGGGATAATAGGGATTTACGTAAGCCGTTCCGCTGTCTTTCGCCCAGACTGTTGCTGTGTCATATTCACCCTGATACACTGGGACGGAAACCCGGATCTGGACCGCTGACTGCCCCGCGGACAGGGGATTAAGGTTCACACTAAAGTCATTTTGCGGCCCCCAACTGAGATGCTCATCCGGGTCACCCCATCCGAGATTAGTATGGGCTCTGAATGAATCAATCGCCCGGGAAATTGTGAATCCGGGAATAGTCTGGGTGAGATTGACCTCGTAGGGCAAATCTGAGGGCGCAGTATAGTCATCCGGCAAAGAATAATCTCCGGAGGAAGTGGAAAACATCAGGCTGGTCAAATCATACGCCATCGCTTCAGGTCCAAAACGTACCCAGAAGTTGTCGGCGTCATCAAACCAAACCCTTTCCACGGCTCTGGCGATCACCACATTGGCGGCCAAGACAGCGACAAGCAGCAGCAGCGCCGTGCCAAGCAGATATTTTTTCATCGTAATCTCCCTTCAAGAGATAAGTTAGTTGATACTTCAGATAAGGCAGATTCTTTTTACAGGGATAGTCTTTCCAGCAGCAGTGGCACGCAGGAAATAGACTCCCCTGCCGGCGTGCTACGGATAGGGAAGTTCCAGCGCTGCCAGCCGGAGTTCGCCATTCTGCCGCTCCACATAGGGGCTGTTTTCCCATGTTTTGCCCAGATGGCAGTCAGCCGCGTCGGGCCATGTCTGCCATGTGCTTCCCCCATCGTATGATTTAGCGAGCAACCTCTCCATATCGCTGGTGTAGGCGATGAGAATCTCCTGATCTGTGTAAGAGAGGGTGGGTTGGGTGAAGCAACCTGTGGCGCTGACAACGTTTTGCGAAGTCCAGTTGGCGCCTCCGTCGGTGCTGGAGCGGAAAACTATCCAGCCGGACTGGCTGGGATCGGTGCCTGGCTGGGCGAAATAGACCACCGCGAGGGTGTCCCCGCCGGCATAAATTGCTGGCTTGCCGGCAAAGTGTCCCGCCCCCAATGGGTGCAGGGGTCCCAGATTTGCCTGGCAGGCGACTGATAACAAAACAATAACCACGGTAAACACTGCGTTACGCATTCATCCTCCCGGATTGCTTGATCAGGCCTTTTTTATCAATAATATAAGTATTGCAGAAATCGTTCCAAAACTTTAGGAAATGCCCTCCAAAATATCTGACAAGCCAGCCTGTTAGCGAAATCCCATCCCCACCGGGAAGGTTCCTGCCCAGGCCAAAACCTCGTTCTCCGCGTCCCTTTGCCGGTTTCTGCCTTGAATATTCTTTCATCTTTGTATCTCCAAATCTTGTTAAACTCATATTCCCTCCTTTCTCGCTGCCCTCACTCTCACCGCTGGCTGAAATGGCTTGAAAGCCGTTTATGACTCGTGGGCTTTTTTTGCCTTGTCTCTGATCTGCGGCAATAAGGGAGCGGGAAAGGGAGTCCCTCTATATATAAGCGGATGAGAAAACGGGGGTTTTGCAAGGAATAATGCAAAAAAGATGCTTCTCCGCTCATTTTGTTTGGACGTGGTTTCCGGCGGCTGCTTGGGCAAATTCCTCAAGTTCCCCAATTCGCAAGTTCCCCATACACGGCCCCTTTTCTGGTCAGGTCATGATGAAAGAGTTAAGATACAGCCATATAGTAGCTTAGTAGATTAGCAGATATTAGTAGTTATGTAGGTATATATATGTTATACAGTCTCTTGTATTGACCTCTTGTCCGGTTGGTTTGTTTTGCTTGTCTCAGGGTTGGCAGTAAGAGAACTTGAGAACTTGTGATTTTGAGGGGTCAGATTCACAAGTTATCAAGTTCCCCGTCTACGGGGCTTTTCTGGTCCAGATCAGAAAGAGAGAAGATAAGATATAGATATATATGTATTTATATTATTGCATAGAAATTTAGTATATATTAGTAGTTATATAGG
>CAXYWN010000039.1:0-11945 GCA_964292625.1 uncultured bacterium | reverse complement strand
CAACGGAGACACGGGCTGGACCTGGTATTACAAAGAACTTACCCTTCCCTCCGACGCCTGGTATTACGACATCCCCCTCACCTGCGCCAATTCCGCCGGAGGCCAGGCGCGGGCTCTTTTCGACAACGTTGGGCTGATTGAATGGACGCCCTGGTCAGCTTGGGAACCGGACAACACCATCATGAATCCGAACAATTACTATTGGCTGCAAGCCCGCACCCCTGAAAACCCAAAATCCGTAACGGTTCACCTCACCGAGCAGCGCTACACTCCGCTTCCCCGCAGATCAAAGATTCTGCCTCCGGTGGAGCTCAGTCTGCAGGTATTCCCCAATCCCTTCAAAAACAGCGCAAACCTCATCTGCGAGGTAGCGGACAAAGGTACCTCCAGACTGACAGTTTACAACCTCCGCGGTCAGAAAGTCAAGACCCTTGCTGAAGGTGAACTCCCGGCCGGCCAACACCGCCTGGCTTGGGATGGAACGGATCAAAGCGGACGAAGAGCGGCTTCCGGCATCTATTTCTTCCGTCTGGAACAAGGCGGACGAGGCGTCGCGGCCAAGGCCGTGCTTCTGCATTGAGACAGCCGGAGATTGACAAATATCCGCTTCCGGATTTAGTGATCTTTCATGGATGATTTGATCGTATTCAGCGTTTTAGAGATAACTCAACACCTCAAGCAGGTGGTGGAAACACAGATTGAGCCGCTCTACGTGCGCGGGGAAATCAGTAACTTCACCCGCCACGGTTCCGGCCACATCTATTTCAATCTCAAGGACCCCAACGCCACCCTGCGCTGCACCTATTTCCGCTACGCCAACCAAAATCTGAGCTTCCAACCCGAAGAAGGGATGGAGGTGATCTGTTTTGGCAGGCTGACCGTTTATGAAAAGGGCGGAAGCTACAACCTGAACGTCCAGAGCATGGACCTGGCAGGCAAAGGCGATCTGCCCAGGCAATTTGAGCCCCCCAAAGAAACGCTGCAACAGGAAGGCCTTTTCGCGGCAGAGCACAAACAGTCCCTGCCCCGCTTCCCACGGCGGATTGGCATCGTCACCTCACCCACCGGGGCGGCTGTGCAGGATATTCTGAACATTCTGCGCCGGCGCTGGCCTGTGGAAGTGATTGTCTATCCCGCGCTGGTCCAGGGTTCTGAAGCGGCTACGATGATGATTGCCGGACTTAAGTATTTCAACGCCACCCGCGAAGCCGACCTGATCATCCTCACCCGCGGAGGAGGCTCGCAGGAAGACCTTTTTTGTTTCAACGACGAAGCTCTGGCCCGCGCCATCTTCGCCTCCGGACTGCCTGTAATCTCAGCCGTGGGACACGAGATAGATTTCACCATCGCGGATTTTGTAGCCGACCTCAGGGCCCCCACCCCATCCGCCGCCGCCGAACTTGCCGTACCCGAAAGAAGAGATATCCAAGGCTATCTGGCATCTATGGCTGATAGGCTGGCTTTGCTCTCCTTAAAAGTTACTGAAGGCAAGCGGAGAAGGATGGGGGAATTGCAGATAATGTTGGAGCGGCGCCACCCTGAAAAAACTTGGCAAAACCTTCAACTCCGCGTGGATACGGCTGAGATGGATCTGATGCGTTCGAGTTCCCGGCTCCAATCGGCGCTGCACCGCGCGGAACTGCGTAAAAACCAAGTCCTGACAGAAATGCAGAGCCAGCTTCTGCTGAATTTTCAGCTCATCAAACAACATCTGGCCGGGCTGCAGCCCACCCACGTGTCCACAAGTCAGGCCCATCTGCAGGAGATCAAACCCCGGGTGGAAAAGGCGGAGCTGAGTCTGCGTAACCTCTCGCCGCTCAATGTGCTCGAACGCGGTTACAGCCTGATTAGCCACAAGGGTAAAATCGTCCGCTCGGCGCGTGATCTGAGCCCCGGCGAAGAGTTGGAACTGAAGCTGAAAGACGGTTCGGCGGAGCTTGAGGTTCAAAAAGTTAATCTGAATGAGGAAACCTGTGTTTAAGGCCATCCTGACCATTGTTTTGGCCAGCCTCACTTTATTCCTGGCGGCCGGACAGGCTCCAGAGATCCGAGCCATCTGGGTCCTGCCCTGGAGCATCAACACCCCGGAACGCGTTGACGCCTTCATCGCCAGCAGCGCCGCCGCGCATCAAACAGATATATTCGTTGAGGTCAGATACCGCTCTGACGCGCTTTACCAGACCAATCGCAGACCCGACGACTACTTCAATCCGGAACCTCGCAGCCACGTTCTGGACGGCGTTACCTTCGATCCGCTTGAGCATATCCTGCGGGAAGCGCATAAGCGCAATCTGCGCGTGCACGCCTGGATCGTTGTCCTCAACGCCACTCCGGTTGATTCCACCCTGCTCCAGAGAAACTACATCTTCCGCAATCACCGCGATTGGATTACCTTCGACCGCAATCTCACACGGCCACCTGCGTCAGCCAATTCAGGCCATTCACTGGATCCGGGCATTCCAGCCGTGCAGACGCACCTCCTGAACGTGATTGGCGACCTGCTCAGCGGCTATCCGGAGCTCGACGGCCTGCATCTGGATTATATCCGCTATCCCAATTCCAGCTTGGGATACCACCCCATTTCCGTGAGCCGTTACAACGATGCCAAAGAAATCAGCTTTCTGGGCTGGAACGACTGGCGTATCCAGCAGGTGACTTCCCTGGTGGAAAAGATCCGCCAATTGGTGGACAAAGTCTCTCCCAGTTTGGTTTTCAGCGCTGCCGTGATGCAGGATCCGGAAAGCGCCGCGCGATATTATGCCCAGGACTGGAAAGACTGGCTGGAGCGGGGTTTGCTGGATTATGTCTATCCTATGAACTACGCCGCGGATATCGACGTGTTCCGGCAGGACATGAACGCCGCTGCCAAAGTGGGCCACAAGGACCGCGTTGTGATGGGGATCCGCGCCTGGAACAACAATGGTAAATCATTGGTGCCGGACTATTTGGAGCCGAGATACGACATCCTGGATGTGGCGCAGAGAATTGGCGAGATTCGCCAGGACGGCTTTGCCGGCATCGCTCTATTTAGCTACGATGGGCTGCTCAAGGACAACGCTCTGCAACAACTTTCCCAAGTGGCCTATTCCGACCAGACGAGGGTGGAACTTGCCTCTCTGGAACCTTTGCCCAGAATCGAGGAAAAAACTCGATTCGCCGCGGACATTAAGATCCAAACCGAGGGCAGATTCTACTCCCTGGAGCTGCTGGTCCCCTTTGAAGGAAGATGGACACTGGAACTGAGGGATCCCTACAACCAGATTCATTATCAGCGCCAGCACTATTACCTGAAAGGACTGAATAATGACCACTGGAACGGCATTTTGACCGACGGCTCGCAGGTAATTCCGGGCAATTATCTGATCAGTGTCTATCGGGATCGGGACCGCTTCGAATATGTTATCCCAGTAGCTTTACCGGAGCTGGAGCCATGAGCGCGGACCGCAGCAAACAGGCCGGGATGCTCACCACTGCGGAGTTTGTCCGCTTTGGACTCAAATCCCTGGTCGGCATCCTCCTCGCCCGAATCCTGATCCCTGCGGAACTGGGTTCCTATCGCCAGCTTTTCCTCATCTACAGCACTTTTTCCACCCTCTTGCTGCTGGGAATTCCCCAGAGCGTTCTCTTTTTCTTGCCCAAGCTGCGGCACATCGATTCCAAACGTGAATTCATCAGCCGCGCGGTGAATCTCGTAAGCATCCTGGCTTTCGTTTTTGGCCTGGGTGTTTTCCTTCTGCGGGGTTTGATCGCCCGGATCTTCAACAATCCCCAGCTCGAACTGTTGCTGATCCTCTACGCTGTCTATCCGCTCTTTATGTTCATCACCCAGATTTACAGCCAAATTATGCTGGGCCTCAGACAGCCGGCCAAGACGGCGATTTTCACCCTCTTCAGCGTAGCCGCCGATTTTGTCTTGATTCTGGGCGTGGCGCTGCTCACCAAAAACCTCTATTACATTATTATGGCCGTGATGGTCTCCGCTATGCTGCAATGGGGCTTTGCGCATTTCCAACTGCGCAATTACCTCACCAAGACCAGCTTCGATTTTGCCTTTTACAGCGAGGTCTTCAAATATTCCCTGCCCCTGGGGCTGGCCTCCATCGTCGGTATGCTCTCAGTTCAGCTCGATAAACTGGTGATCTCCGGCTTCTTCACCCCCGCCCAGTATGCCGTGTTCTCGATCGGAGCGATGGAACTCCCGCTCATCTCCATTTTGAACAACTCCGTTAACGCCATCCTCCTGCCCCACATCAGTTCAGAACCGGCAAAAATGACAGAGACATACCGGGCTGCGGTGCGCAAGAACGCCCTGATCATCTTTCCCTTCGCCGCGCTGGGCCTGATCTTCGCCAAACCGCTCATCACTCTTTTATACACACAGAGATACGTGGACGCGGTGCCGTTTTTCCAGGTCTATCTGCTGATCCTGCCGCTGCGCGTGGCCACCTACGGCATCATCTTTATGGCCTTGAAAAAAACGCGTTACATCATGGTAAATTCAATAATCACTCTGGGCCTGAACCTGGTGTTGAATCTCATCCTGGTCCGCATGATCGGGATGATGGGGGCAGCGCTGGCCACCGTCTTCGTGACTTGGATCTCAGCATTCATCTATCTTTACTGGATGCGGCACGATCTGAAACTGGATCTGAGCGAGCTTTTCCCTCTGAAGGCAATCTTCAAAACCGCGTTGGTGGCAGCTTTGGCGGGACTTCTGGCCATGTGCGTCTTGTGGATATTTGGGCAGGGCTGGATTTTCCAGTTAATCGCTCTGGCTGTCTATCTGATCTCCTTTTTCCTCCTGGGTAAATACAGCAACGCCATCCTGCCCTACGACATCGACTACCTCAAACAGCTCTGGAGCGAGCTGCTGAAAAAGTTGGGCGGTCTCTCTCGGAAACATGGACGCGCGTACGCTTCTCTATATCGCCTACTATTTTCCGCCCCTGGGTGGCGTGGCCTCCCTCCGCAGCCTGAAAAACGTCAAATACCTGACCCAGATGGGCTTTGATGTGCAGGTGCTCACTGTGCGGACAGGACTCATCCGCCATCCCAAAGATCATTCCCTGCTCGCGGATATCCCCAATTCAGTTAAGGTTTGGCGCTCTTTCTGCCCCGATGCCAACTGGCTGTTTAAACTACTCTGGGGTCTCAGGCTGAAATCTCTGGTCAGATTCATCCAACAAAGAGTGCTGATTCCTGATCATGAGGTGCTTTGGAGGCCTTTCGCCAAGGCCTTGCTGCGTCGGATAATCCGCCGTGACCCGGACATCAGGGCGGCGGTAATCTCTTCCGGACCGCCATCCTCGCTATCTTTGGGCCTTAAGCACAAATTTCGCTACCGGATCCCCTTCATCTGCGATTTTCGCGATGAGTGGACCAACAACCCGGAGCGACTCAATATCGAATTCCCCGCCGCCAGCCAAAGCCGCGAGCTGGTGATGGAATCCCGCATCGTCTCCGCTGCGGCCGGAATCTCCTACCTCAGCCAGATAATGCGGGACAACTTCTGCCAACTCTATCCCTTTTTGCAGGACAGACCCTTTGCCATCCTCCCCAACGGTTTCGACGAAAGCGATTTTGCCGGCCTGAAATCCACATCCGATCAGGAGCTTTTCCACCTCGTCTATAGCGGCAGTTTCTACGACCGCCGGCAGCCTGATCCCCTCTGGCAGGCGATCCTGGGCTTAGTAAAAGAAGGGAAGCTCGATCCGGACAAATTCCGGGTGGATATCTTCGGTAAAAACACCCGCTCTTTCGTTTTGGGCAGATTTGTTTCCGATCCTGTTCTGGAGCGGATCGTGAGCTTTCACCCCTTCCTTGATTACCGGGACAGTCTGAAAGAACTGATGCGCGCCAGCGCCCTGCTGCTTTACATCCCTTCCGGGAAAAACACTGAATCGGTGCTTACCGGCAAGATTTTTGACTATCTACAAAGCGAAAAACCCATTCTGGCAATAGTTCCGCCCGCCGGACTGGCCTCGGAACTCGTAAGCAAAGCCGGCACAGGATTTGTGGCCGATTATCAGGATCAAGGTGGGATCGCCGACAGCCTTCTGAAGCTTTATCAACTCTGGCAGAACGGCAAACTCCAGGACATAAAAGCAGACAGCGACTACATCCGGCAGTTTTCGCGCCGGGAATTGGCCGCTCGCCTGGCCGGTCTCATCGAAGAGGCCATCCAATGAGAGAAAAAGCCCTGTTGGTCCTGCCCACTAAGTCGCCCTTTATGCGGGTGGATGAAGAGATACTGGAATCGGCTTATGTCCTGAAGACAATCCACCTCGGTCAAAATATCTCCAAGCCATATTATTTGATGTCAATACTGCGGTCCCTGCTGACCCTTATCCGTTGCCGCGGATGCAGCAAGGTCATGATCTGGTTTGCCGATTATCACGCTGCCCCGTTCGTGCTTCTGGCCAGGGTTTTGGGTATAAAAAGCTATGTCTTTATCGGTGGCTACGATGCCGTGAAATATCCTTGCCTGGGCATGGGGGTGTATTGCTCATCCATGAGGGAATTTTGCGCCCGCCTCGCTCTCCGCAATTGCACTCACATCATCGCCAATCACCAGGCGCTGCTATCCTCTTCCAACAGCTATTACAGGTCATCCGGACACCCGGAAGGCATCTACCGTCTGGTCCCAGGCCTCAAAACACCAGCCAGCGTGGTCTTCAACGCCCTGCCTGATTTTCCTCAACCGGATTTTGACACAGAGAGGAAAAGGCAGGTGCTGACCGTGGGCACCACTCCCCGGCTGCAAGACTTTTACAACAAAGGCTACGACCTCCTGGCCGAAGTCGCCAAACGCAGGCCGGAGCTCAACTTCGTTTTTGTGGGCATCCAGGACCGCTGGAGAACTGAGTTGAACCGGCGGCATCAGCTTAAGAACCTGCCCAACGTCACCATCCACGAAGCTTTGGAATCTGGCGAACTGCTGAAACTGATGGCACTGTCTGCCGTTTACGCCCAGCCTTCCATCTCCGAGGGAATGCCCAACGCTTTGATGGAAGCTATGCTCATGGGCTGTGTTCCAGTGGGCTCAAATGTTGCGGGTATCCCCACCGTGATCGGCAAACACGGCTTCATCTTCCGCCAGCGTGATCCAAAGCTTCTGGAAGACGCGCTGGATTTGGCATTGGCGCTGGAACCCGACCGCAAATCAATCTCTGAAAGCGTAAGAACCAAGTTTGCTCTGGAAAACAGAAAAGCCAGGTTGCTCAAAATCCTGAAGAACTGATAGATCTATAAGGAATATGCTAATAAGCCGGAAAAGATAAAAGGCCGGCTACTGGCCATAGGACAGAAACTTGTTGACAAGCAGCCAAATGAAAAATTTAGTGTTTTATAAAAAGATAAACCGTAAATAAGGGGAAGACATGAGATTAGCGATAGAACAAAAGGAACTGGCTCACCACATACAACATCTGGTGGGAATCGTTTCCAGCAAGACCACATCTCCCATTTTGACCAATTACCTGATCGAAGCCGACGCCAACAAAGGTGAGGTGAAGATCACTGCCTCCGATCTGGAGATAACCGTTGATGTGCGTTTCAACGCGGCCGTCAGCGAAGGCGGCACCATCGCAGTTTCCGCCAAGCACTTCAACGAAATCATTCAACAGATGCCAGCCGCGGTGATTGACCTCTGGAAAACCGAAGATCTGCTGATGATACAGTGCAACAAGATCGATTTCAACATCCTTTGCGCAGATCACACCCTGTTTCCGATCCTGCCCGGGCCCAAGCTGGAAAATGCCACCTTGGTAAATGCCGAGATCTTCAACAGCATGATTGGCAAGACCTCTTTTGCGGTATCCACCGATGTCAACCGCGCTGTGCTCACCGGCGTTTGCTGGAAAATAATGGAAAAGACGAATCTGATGGCCGCCACCGACGGCCGTAAAGTGGCTGAAATAATTGTTCCCAACACAGCCCCGATTAAAACCGAGGAAAACGCGGGGGCCGAGGAAACTATATTCCAGGATGGCAGCGCCGAGCAGCTGATGGAAAAAGTGATCCCCGTGAAAACCCTGAATTTCCTGCAGAAGGTTTTCGATTCCTCCATCAAGGAAATGAAGGTGCTGATGGAACGCAACAAGATAGTTTTTTCCTACGGCGCGTTCACCATCATCTCCAACATCCTCGAACATAAATATCCCGAATATCAGAAAGCTTTCATGGCAGATCTGCCGAACCAGATCATCGTCTCTAAAAAGAGCCTGCAGGAATCGATTCGCCGCGTCGCGCTGGTCGCCCCTGAAGACAACAATCGCATCCGCTTCGAGATTGATGGCGAACGCTTTGAGATCAACACCAGCGACCGGGATACCGGCGACGCCAAAGAATTTGTGGAAACCTACAATTATACAGGCTCGAACACCTCGATTTCTTTCAATTTCCGCTATATGCTGGCCATCCTGGACGCCATCGATACGGACAAGGTCTGCGTCAAGCTGGGCAGTTCCAAAGAACCGATGATGATTTACAACGAGCCGTTGCCGGAAAACCTGAAGATCACCTTCCTGCTGATGCCGCTGCGGTCGTAGCGATTGATCCTGAAACAGCTATTTCTGGCCAATTTCCGCAATTACGATCAGGCTAGTTTCAACCTGCATCCCGCAGGAAATCTGGTGATTGCGCCTAATGGCCGGGGCAAAACCAACCTCTTGGAATCCATCGCCTATTGCGGCTTGGGAAAATCTGTACGCTTTCACCGGGATGATGAACTGAAGCGAAAAGGCACCGATTCTTTCAACATTCGCGGTGATTTTGAGGACGACTCCGGGCTGGACCTCAAGGTGCAGATCAAGTGGCAGGAAGGGAAAAAATTGCTGCGTATAAACGAAAAGCCCGAGCGGCAACTGAGCCGGATTTTTGAGAGCGTGAAAGTGATCTATGCCGCCCCAGAGGATATGAACCTGGTGGGAGGAAGTCCTCGCTGCCGCCGTCAGTACTTCGATCTGGCCATTTCTCAGATCTACCCGCCCTACATATCCACCCTCAGAAACTATCTCCATGTGGTGGAACAACGTAACAGTCTGCTCAAGCGGCCTTACCAGCCGGAGGAAAAACTGAGCTGGGACCTGCGTTTCAGCACGCTGCTGCTGGAGCTTATGGACTACCGGAAGCGCTATCTGGAGCTGATCAATCAGGCTTTAATGAAAGAGTATCCATCCATTTCCGAACAGGTCAAAGACATTCGCATCGCCTATTTGACCCAGCACCATGAAGAGTATCCTGCCACAGCCGAAGAGCTTATGCAAATGCTGGCAGGTCTCGAAACACGCGAAAAATATTATCAGCGCAGCCTGGTGGGAGCCCACATCGACGACTATGAATTCCGCCTGAACGGATATAACCTGAAGACCTACGGCTCCCAGGGCCAGAAACGCATCACAGTGATAATCCTCAAGCTAATTCAGGCCGCTCTGATCGAAAACCTCACCGGCATCAAGCCGATCCTGCTCTTCGACGACGTTTTCGCCGAACTGGACAGAGAACACGCCCACCGCATCGCCCAATATGTGGATTACCGCTATCAGATTTTCATCGCCAGCCCCAGGGAAGACGTCTCTGAGGATTGGACTGGACTGCAACGCTTAGAACTGGGGGAGGTTCCCGCTTGAAACTGAGTAAAAGCTCCGTCGGATGGATGTTTTACGATTTTGCCAATTCCGCCTTCACCACGGTGATGGTGACCGTGGTATTCAGCGTCTTCTTTGTAAAGAGCATCGCCTCTGGCCGGCCAGAAGGGGGGGAATGGTACTGGTCTCTGGCCGTGTCGCTCTCGATGACCCTCGCCGCGATTGCCGCCCCCATCCTGGGCGCGATGGCGGATTACTCCCGCTCAAAGAAGAAATTCCTTTTTGGCTTCACCTATCTCACCATCGCCTCGACCGCTCTGCTCTATTTCGCGGGTCAGGGAGATTTCCTCCTGGGCATGATCCTTTTCATCATCGCCAATTTTTCCTTTAACAGCGCGCTGGTTTTCTACGACGCCTTTTTGCCGGAGGTCAGCACTCCAGAAACCATCGGTAAAATCTCCGGATTCGGCTGGGGCCTGGGTTACCTGGGAGGCCTGGTGTCTCTGGTGGTTTCACTGGTTCTGGTGAAAAATCACATCCGCTGGGTATGGCCGATGATCGCCGCCCACATCATGATCTTTTCTCTAATCACGTTCGCTCTGCTCAAGGAAAAAGGGGAGGCCTCTCCCAAGACCAATTATCTCAAAGTGGCTGTTGATCGGATTTCCTTTTCCCTGAAACACATCCGGAAGATGCCCGATCTGCTGGGTTATCTGCTTAGTTATTTTCTCTACAATGTGGGGATCTACACGGTGATCGCCTTTGCCGCCATCTACGGTGAAAATCGTTTTGCGATGAGCCAACAGAGCCTGATCATCTTTTTCATCATCGCGCAGGTGACCTCCCTCATTGGCGCCGTGGCCTTTGGCTGGCTTTCGGACAAATTCAATGTCCGCCTCTCCCTCAGCATCTCCATTCTGGTTTGGATTGGGGTGGTGGCCTGGGCCTTTTTCTGCAGCTCTCCGACGGAGTATTATCTCCTCGGTCTGTTGGCCGGCCTCGCCATCGGCAGCAGCCAGGCAAACAGCCGCACCATGCTTTCCATCCTCACTCCGCTGGACCGGCAGGCTGAGTTTTTCGGCTTCTATACCCTGGTGGGCAGGATTTCCGCGGTGATCGGTCCTTTCGTTTACGGCCAGGTTACCCGCATCTCCGGAGATCAGCGCTATGCCATCGTCTCGCTCGGCGCCTTCTTCATCCTGGGCTGGTTTATGCTGCAAAGAGTGAATCTGAACCGCGGCAAAACCCTCAGCAAAAATTACATTTTCAACTAACCAATAAAGTGGAACATTATGCTTGATAACTTAGGAAATCTTCACAGAACGCACCTTTGCGGGGAAATCTCCGCTGCCAGTATCGGCGAACAGGTCACCGTGATGGGCTGGGTGAACAAACGCCGGGATCTGGGCGGACTGATCTTCATCGACCTACGCGACGTCAAAGGCCTGGTCCAGGTCGTGATCCGTCCCGAAGCGGAAAACATCTTCAGCAAGGCTGAAAAACTCCGCAATGAATATGTGGCGGCTGTTCGCGGCACCGTCGCCGCCCGCGATCCCCAAAACATAAACCCCAATCTGCCCACCGGAGCGGTGGAAATAATCGCTTCTGAGATTTACATCCTGAACGACTGCCAGCCTATGCCGATCCAGCTCACCGAGGCCGCCATGGCCGAAGAGGATCTGCGCCTCACCTACCGCTATCTGGACCTGCGCCGGCCTGCGCTGCAAAAGGTGATCATCACCCGCCACCGCATCATCAAATGCGTCCGCGATTTCCTCTGTGAAGAAGGTTTTTTCGAGATCGAAACACCCATCCTGATGAAGAGCACCCCGGAAGGCGCGCGCGACTATCTGGTTCCCAGCCGCATCCAGCCGGGCAAATTCTACGCCCTCCCCCAGTCCCCGCAAATATTCAAACAATTGCTGATAATCGGCGGGTTCGACCGCTATTTCCAGATTGCTCGCTGCTTTCGCGATGAAGACCTCAGGGCAGACCGCCAGCCGGAATTCACCCAGCTGGACGTGGAGCTGACTTTTGCCACCCAGGAGCAGATTTTTGACCTGATGGAACGCATGCTGGCTGTACTGTTCAAAGAGGTCCTGGATATTGAACTGACTCTGCCTTTCCCCCGGCTTGGTTATCAGGAGGCGATGGACCGCTTTGGCTGCGACAAACCTGACCTCCGCTTCGGCCTGGAACTGTGTGACCTCACCGCCTGCCTCGCAGAATCGGAGTTTCAGGTATTCAAGGGCGCCCTCACAAACGGTGGCGTGATCAAGGCTCTGGCGATACCCGGCGGCAGCCAATACAGCCGCAAACAGCAGGCAAATGGGATAAACCGTTCTCCAGCTGCTTTTT
>CAXYWN010000038.1:0-12241 GCA_964292625.1 uncultured bacterium | reverse complement strand
CTCGAAGTGTAGTAGTAAGGCTGCGTAATATGGTGGCTTATTTTGAACAGTCTCGCAGGCCCGGATACCGCCTTCGGGAAAGAATTTCTTGACAGCAAGCCCATAGATATGAAATGAGGTTTCTAATTAAAAACTGGAAATAACACCATGGCTGATAGATGAAAAAAACCTTGTTTATGATCTTGCTGCTGAGCATGGCAACCTTCGCCCTGTTTGGTCAGAAAATATCCCTGTCGCAGTATTATCCGGCTTGGGACCAGTTGCGTTGGGATTACCGGACCCAGGAAATTGACAATATTTTCACCCAGGTGGTCACATGCATCGTTCCCAAGGACAAAAAGAAGGCCGGTTATGATTTTTATCTGGATACGAAGAGCATTCGCCACACCAAATACTATTATCAGATAGACGGCAACTGGATTTATCTGGTGAGAATCGACGTCAAATCCAATATTTTCCCCATACCCCTCACTTTTCATGTCAAGCCCCGGATGCCTGCTTTTCCTCTGGTAGTCAATGATGCGAGTTCACTCACATGGCACTGGGAAGGCAAATACACGTCCGTATTGGTGAAGAAAACCCTCAAGGCCGATTTCAGGCTGCAAAGGAACGTGTCGGTGGACACCTACAAGGGAACCATGCCGGGCCTGAAACTCTACGCCACCTACACGGACGGCGATTCTGTGGAATATCTGGAAACATGGCATGTCAAAGACCTTGGCCTGGTGTATTTTTCCGGAACCGACCACGTCAAACGCCTGACCAAGATCAAGTTCTGAACCACTTTCAGGCAGGCAAGCTTGCCTCACAACGCGCTTGAGGCTTGGAAGGCATACCTCCTCAGCAATCATATTGGAAGCAACATGAGTGTTTTATCCAGGCAGAGGGGGGCCGTCCCGAAAAGTCTTGACAAATCGTTACCGCTTAGATTTAAGTGATTGGTTATGGCAATAATTGTTAAGAAATTTGGCGGTACTTCCGTGGGCAGTACCGACCTGATCCAAAATGTAGCCCGCATGATAGCGCAGGAAAGGCGCGAAGGCGATGCCCTGGTGCTGGTGGTTTCCGCCATGGCCAAAACTACCGACGGCTTGGTGAAACTGGCCTATGGCATCTCCGAGCATCCCTCCCGCCGGGAACTGGATATGCTGCTCACCGCCGGCGAGCGGATCAGTATGTCGCTGCTCTCCCTGGCCTTGCAGCAAGAGGGATTTTCCTCGATCTCCTTCACAGGCTCCCAAAGCGGGATCGTGACCGACAACCGGGATGGCAATGCCCGCATCCTCAATGTGAACGCCTTTCGCATCAGCCAAGAGCTGGACAGCGGCAAGAGCGTGAGCGTGGCAGGATTTCAGGGCGTGAGCCAAGACAAGGAAATCACCACTTTGGGCCGCGGCGGTTCGGATACCTCGGCTGTGGCTTTGGCCTGTTATCTGCAGGCCGGGCGCTGTGAGATCTTCACAGATGTCGCCGGAGTTTACACCGCCGATCCGAAACTGGTGCCTGATGCCACGCTGCTGACGGATATTGACTACGCCCAGATGCTTGCCCTGAGCTATAATGGCTCCCGGGTGATGCATCCGCGGGCGGTTGAATTTGCCTGGAAATATCAGATTCCGGTGGAGGTGAAGAGTTCTTTCACTTTCGCGCCGGGAACCATGATCCGTAACGAAATTTCAAACAAAGGACCCAAGATGGAAGAGCGCAACATCACGGCCATCGCGCACAAAGAAGATCTCATCAGATATGAATTGGCCCGCGACGCCAAATTATCCGGTCTGCTGCAGACTTGGAACAACGAAATATTCAAATATACCGTCAATGAGAATAGCATCGAGCTGATTATTGAGAATAAGTTTACCGACGAATCCGAATACCAGTTTGAACAGCACGGCATCACGCCCCAGTCCCGCGAACAGGGCGTTGGCTATGTGACCATGGTGGGTATGGGCATCAATCTGGGTCCGGGTTTTCTGGCTCGTACCCTCGAGGTTTGCGCGCCCTTCCAACTCCGCAGGGTCCAGCACAGCGACATGACCATCGAAATAATGCTGCCTTCAGACCAGGTGCGGGATTGCGTTCTGGCGCTGCATAAGACTTTCACAGGAGAAAAGCAATGAGATATCTGGTAACCAGCGCCCTCCCCTACGCGAATGGCAAACTGCACATCGGCCACGTTGCCGGAGCCTATTTGCCGGCCGACATCTTTGTCCGCTGGCTGAAGCTGCATCACGAGGATGTGATCTATATCTGCGGCACAGACGAGCATGGCACTCCCATCTCCATTTCCGCCGATAAGGAAGGGACCAGCCCCACCGAAGTGGTGAAGCGCTACCACGAGTCGATTAGAGACACTTTTGAGGCCCTGGGCATAGAATTCGATAACTTTTCCGGAACCTCACGTCCGACTCATTACGGCCTTTCCCAGGAGTTTTTCACCGCCCTCTATGATAAGGGGCACGTGATTCCGCGCGTAACCCGGCAATTTTACTGCGAACACGACAAACGCTTTTTGCCGGACCGCTATGTGGAGGGTACCTGTCCGCGCTGCAAGGCTTTGGGCGCCCGCGGAGACCAGTGTGACACCTGTGGCCAGATTTATGAAACCACCGATATCATCGAGCCTCGCTGCAAGATTTGCGGCAATGAGCCCCATGTCCGCGAAACAACCCACTGGTATCTGCAACTGAACGACTTTAGCGAGCATCTGGAACGCTGGCTTGCCAAGAAAGATTACTGGAAGGAAAACGTCCGCAATTTTATGCTCAACCTGCTGGAACAAGGTTTGGTGGAACGCCCCATCACCCGCGATCTGAGCTGGGGAGTCCCGGTTCCCCTGGCCGACGCCGGAGATAAGGTGCTCTACGTCTGGTTCGAAGCTCCCATCGGCTATATCTCCTCCACCATCGAATGGGCGGAACGAATCGGCCAGCCGGAACGCTGGAAAGACTATTGGCTGAACCCCGAAACCAGGCTGGTCCACTTCATCGGCAAGGACAACATCATCTTCCACGCCCTGATCTGGCCGGCTGTGCTGATGGGGCAAAATAAGACATATTGTTTGCCTTACGACATCCCCGCCAACGAATTTATGAACCTGGAAGGACAGAAGATATCCACCAGCCACAACTGGGCGATCTGGGTGGACGAATTTGTGGAAAAATATCCCGCCGAATACCTGCGCTATTATCTGGCTTGCAACGCACCGGAGCGGAACGACAGCGATTTTTCCTTCCGGGATTTCCAGCAGAAAGTGAACGGCGAACTGAACAACGTGCTCGGCAACCTGGCCAACCGCGTCTTTGCCTTCAGCGCCAGGAACTTCGCAGGCCGAAATCCCCATCCGGAATTGAGCGCCGCCGCCAAAGCGGTTTTGGACGAGGCTTTTGCCCTTTACGACCAGATCGATGCCGGCTACCGCGAATATCAGGTCAAGGCAAATTCCCGCCTGGCAATGGACATCGCCCGCCTCGGCAACCGCTTCTTTGATGAACGCAAGCCCTGGGCTCAGATCAAAACTGATCCGCTGGCCGTGCAGGAAACGCTCTGGACCTGCCTCACCCTGCTGCGTTTGGTCTCTGTGGCGCTCTATCCCATCATTCCCAAAAGCATGAACCGCCTGCGCGCGATGATGGGTCTGGACAACGTTGATGAATGGGAAAAACCAGACCTGGCCGCCGATTACGTTCTGCGGGAAACTCAGCCGCTTTTCTTCAAGCTGGATGACGCCATGATCGATTCCGAGATCGCGCTCCTCAAGCAAAAATCCGTTAAGGCGGACACCCCGGATAAGCTAGAGCCGATCAAAGAGCTGATCTCCTATGAAGATTTCTCCCGCATGGATATTCGGGTGGCGACTGTTCTGGAAGCCGCTCCCGTGCCGAAGACTAACAAGCTGCTGCGCCTGAAAGTGGACCTTGGCGGCGAGCAGAGAGAGCTTGTGGCTGGCATCGCGGAACATTACAAGGCAGAGGACATCATCGGTAAACAGGTTTTGATGCTCGTGAACCTCGAGCCCCGCACCATCCGCGGAATTGTTTCCCAAGGAATGGTCCTGGCTGTCAACGCCCCGGACACCCTCTTGCTGGTACATCCCGCCCAGGCATGTCCTCCGGGATCTGTTGTTAAATAAAACACTGTAATATAATGAGATATGGTCTATTAGCTAAAGCAATACTTGCATTAAGCCTTGCCATCTCATTTGTTGGCATAGACGCAGCGGCATATCGTGATGGCGTCTTATACGTCGAGATTCTGCTCTACTCCGGCAATTCCGTAAGCTTAACGGCTGGGAACGGCATTCCTGCCACGGTAACATTTTCAGAGACTGAATCACTCATCAAGCATAGCATCCAAACCCCTGTCAGCATCTGCCTCGAAAACACAGCACCTCTACCCTGCTGGAGTTTTTTGGAGAGAACCGAAGCTTGGACTGATGCTTCGGAAGGTGTATTGCGGGAAACTTTCATCTGGGAAGACTCCACCTTGGTGATCAAAAGAGAAAACCTGGTGTTCTCCGAACAGGCCTTCCCCGATAAGGAAGCGGCACAGAGATATGCCGCCTTGGCAGGAATCCCCAAAAAGCAGATTCAGAGTATCCCCCTGCTCAACGCCACGGTTCGCCTCAGAGGGGCAAACGGAACCGCCTACTATATGGAAACACCTCTGCGTTTCACCTCTTCTGAACAACTGTATCTGGACAGCAGCAAATTGGCCTACAGCGGGGAATTCATCCTCAAGGCGGTGAACGGAAAGCTGGTGATCACGCATTTTCTGCCTTTGGAAGATTATGTGGCGGGCGTTATCCCCAATGAGATTGGCAGCAACGCGCCTCTGGAAGCGATGAAAGCCCAGGCTGTTGCCGCCAGGACCCACGCCGTCAGCCTGATGCTCGGCAACCGGCATAAAGATGACGGCTACGATCTTTGCAACGCCACTCACTGTCAGGTTTACAAAGGCAAATATTTGCAGAATGACAGCGTCCGCGCGGCTGTTTCCGCCACCCACAACGAAGTTCTGACCCTCAATGACCGCATCGCAGACGCCACCTATCACAGCGCCTGCGGAGGCAAAACCGATTCCTCCAAAAACATCTGGGACGGCGAGCCTCTGCCCCACCTCAACGGAGTGGTCTGTGATGAAGCCGCCGCCATCTACAACTTGACCATTGAAGCAGATCTCCGGCAGTGGATATCAGGGGCAGAAGCCATAAAAGGCGGCAGCGCTTGGGAAGCCGCAGCTTTGGCTTGGAGCAAGCAACTGGGGCGCAGAGAGCTGGCGCAAAATGTGGGACTCGCCAACATAGATCATCTGGTGATCAACCGGCGCGGAATTTCCGGCAGGATCACTGACATGACATTTTATGGGGAAAAGACGGTGCGCCTGACCAGCGAATACAAAATCCGCCAGGCTTTTGGCTCCGCTCGCTCATCCTTGTTCTATATTGAAGGAGGCTATGTTTTGGCTGATAACAACGGCGTGGTGATCTACCCCGGTGGCACGGTTTCGATCAAGGGCCGCGGTTCGGGGCACGGAGTGGGAATGTGTCAAGTGGGCGCGCTGCGCCGAGCCCGCGAAGGTGAGAACTATATGGAAATACTTTTTAAATACTACCCCGGAACCGAGCTTTCCGCGGACTGGATGGAACATGAAACGCACTGACCAAATCTGGCGGGGAACGGCTTTTGACGGACAGTTCAGAGTTATGGCCGTGGAATCGACTCAGACGATCCAAACCATGCGGGATCTGCACGACCTTTCCCCGGTAAATACGCTGCTCTTGGGCAAAATGATCTCCGCGGCGGCTATGCTGAGCCTGGATCTCAAGGTTCCCGAAGCCGAACTTTCCTTGCGTCTGGACGGAGACGGCCCTCTGGGGGGCGCCCTGATAATCTGCTCCGGAAGCGGCGACCTGCGTGGCTACGCTTTCCACCCGCAGCTCTGGCTGGAAGAAGCGGAGGATAATCTGTATCCCGTTCGCGCTTTGGGGGCAGGCACTCTGAGTGTGATGCGCTCTATTCCCAACAAAAAACCTACGTCAGGGACCACCGCCTTGGGCGAGGGAGAACTGGCGCAGAATCTGGCGCATTATTTCGATCAGTCGGAGCAAATCCCGACGGTTGTAAACTTGGGAGTATTGATTGACAAAACCGCCTCTGTGCGTGCCTCAGGTGGCTTCATCATTCAGCAGCTGCCCCAGGCCGATCCAAAGCTGGCGGATGAACTTATCGCGGCTCTGGCCAAGACTCCCAATGTCTCAGATCTGATGGACATGGGGCTGTCGCTGCCGGAAATCCTCACCCGTTTCGTGATTCCGGAAGATAAGCTGGTTTTGACGCTGAGCCACTTGATTCAATACCGTTGCAACTGTTCGCGGGAACGCTTTGAACGGGCTTTGCTGCTGCTGGGCTCCGCAGAACTGGAGGAAATGCGCGAGGGGATCGATCCCGTTTGTCATTTCTGCAACTCAAGCTATCATTTTGGTCCGCCGGATATGGACAATCTCATCGCCGCTCTCAGGGAAGAATGATGAAACACATACTCGTGCCTTTACTGTTACTGTGTATCAGTCTGGCGGCCTTCAGCACTGAAGATTTCAGGTGGCTGTTGGACACTGAACATTTTGAGGTGCTGCAAAAGCACTCGGAGAAAGTGGAAGAACTGCTCACAGGCTCCGAAGCTGATATCCGCCTTGTTCTGGAATACGCCCTGCGCTCCAAGGATCTGAACTTGGAACTTGTTTGCCGGGAAAAACTCGCTCTGGGACATCATTCTCTGCAAGACGCACTGGAATGGTTCCGGGTATCGGATTTGCTGCTATTGGACAGCCAGACCTTCGAAAATATACGCTTGAAGATGGATACCGAATTCTCTTCGGCGGAAGAACAGATAGTGCTTTACCACTTCCTCTACGGCAGCTCACAAGAAGATTTACTCGATGAAATCAGGCATCTGCGCGGCTACAATCCCGTGATCGAGGATTTGGCGCGGGAAAGAATAGACGCGATCAGTGTGGAAGCTTCGGATTCGCTGGCCCTGGCGCTGATTGAAACCTTTGAGCGGGATTTTCCTCTCTCACAGTGGGGCCAGATGGCCTATTACTACAAATTGTACCACCTCTCCAACACCGCCGATTTCGAAGCGATGGACGCCCTCATCCAGACTCAGGGCTTCAGTTCAGACATCCATCTTTACATATCCGCGCTTTATATGCTCGGCCCTGCTTACCGACGAAACGCGCCTGACAACGGACTGGTCCTCAACCAGGTGATCTATATGCTGGATTCCGCCCTGAAAGACTATTCCCGAGAGACGGAAGTGAGAATTCTCTATGACCTTTATACACCGGTACAATGGAACACCCGGCTGCGATTTACCCGGCTGAAGGCAGAATATTTCTCGCTCCTCGCGGGTCTGGAACTCTACGGGGACGAAGCCGACCTCACGGCGCTGATCCCCGCAACCAATTCTGTTTTCAATAAACTGCTTGGCGATCTCAAAACGCTCCATTTTCCCAATAACGACCGGGGCGACATCGCGGAACTACTCTATTGGCAAGGCCGCATCGAAGCCCTCTCCGATCGTGATTTCTACCTGCTCAGAAGCGCCCGGAGTTTAACTCAATCTTTGATCATGGGCTCGCCCCGTAAAAAATATGACGAAGCATGCCTGCAAGCTTTGGAAGGTCTGCGTGCCCGACTGGATATAGAAACTGACCTGATGTCATGGGCGCGGTCGCTGTCCGGCTACCGGGGAATCGTTTTCGAAGAACATCCCTTCCCTGATAAACGCTACACCAGGATTGCCATTGGCGATTACGACAATGACGGATTCAACGACTTGCTCTTTAACGGCAATTCCCTCTACCGCAACCTGGATGGCAAGGATTTTGTGGCCGTAAGCGATTCGGCGAACGTCAGCCAGCTTAGCTCCAATGGCGGGCTCTGGGCTGATTTTAACCGCGATGGCTTGCTCGATTTCGTGGCGATTTCCCACAATTCCGATGGCTGGGGCGAAGCGCTGATGAAGAATCAGGACGGAACCCGCTTTGTGAAAGTGAATGAACGCGCGGGCGAGATTGACGACCTCTTTCCCACTGAGGGAGCCGCCTGGATTGATACAGACAATAGCGGCTATCCTTCCCTCTACGCCGCCAACTATGAAAAATGGCAGGTCAAGCCCGGATATCCGGATTTCTTCTGGCGAAACGAAGGGGGTTACTTTCATGATAAAAGCGTTGAGCAAGGTTTTCGGATACCCGCTTATGCTGATAATCCCGGCTTGGCGGGTCGCGGAGTGGCCCCGGCGGACTTTGACAACGACGGGATTCAGGAAATCCTGGTCACCAATTACCGGCTCACGCGGAATTTCTGCTGGGACCTTCATGACAGCCTTTTCGTCGATGTTGCCGCGCTGAACGGCCTGAGCGGCAAATACAAGGAAGGCTACTACGGACATAGCATCGGGGCAGACTGGGGCGATTATGACAACGATGGCGACCTTGACCTCTTTATCGCCAATCTCGCTCATCCCCGCTATATGGACATCTCAGACGTCAGCCAACTATTGCGAAACGATGGCCTGGCCTGCAAGGTGGTCGCTGCCGACACCCTTTGGTATTGGCAATTTACAGATGTGACCCGGGAAGCAGGAATCACTTACGACGAACTCCACTCCGATCCCCTCTGGCTGGACGCGGACAACGACGGCTGGCTGGACCTTTTCATCACTTCCGTCTATGAAAATGACCGTTCTTACCTCTATAAAAACAATGGCGACGGCACTTTCACCGACGTCACTTTCCTCGCCGGAGCCAGGGTTTTCAACGGTTGGGGCAATGCCACAGCAGACCTTGACCGGGACGGCCTTACGGATCTCGTGGTGGGAAGCGGCAACGGAACTAAGATCCTCTTCAACCGAAGTCCCACTGAATTTGGCGCCCTCTATGTGAAACCCGTCTGGAAAGGCGATGAAGTACTTTTGCTCACCGATCCGGCTGAGTTTTCCCACTATCCAAACTCCCCCGCTTTTGGCACCAGAGTGGGAGTGGACCTGAGAAGGAGCGATGGCAGCCAATACCGGCTGATCCGCGAACTCAGCTCCGCCAAAGGCACCACCTCTCAAAGCAGCCAGGAACTGCATTTTGGTCTCGGCGATGCGGAGATTATCTCCATCCAAAGAATCGATTATGCGCAAGATAAGAACTAAACTCTTAAACCCTCTTTCGCCAGATGTCACGGAGATCTTGAACGATTATGTGATCGCCTGGGACGAAAGCGGGATAAGTCTAATCCGCCCTTACGACGAGGCTACTGATCCCGACTGCGAGGACCGCCGCGAATTTATTTGCCTGCCAGGCTTCATCGATGTCCATGTCCACCTCTCTCAATACCGGATCCGCGGAGCCTATGAACCTTCTCTGCTGTCTTGGCTGGAACGGCATGTTTTCCCCGAGGAAGCCCGTTCCTCAGAACCGCAATATGCTCAGACTTTAGCGGACGAGTTCTTTAGAGCGCTCTTCGCTGTCGGAACCACCACTTCGGTGATCTACACAGCTCCCTATCAGCAAGCATGCGAGATAGCCTTTGCCAGCGCAGCTTCGTCCGGCGCCAGAGCCCTCATCGGGATGACCATGATGGATACTAATATCCCGCCGGAACTGATGCAGACCACAGATTACGCCTATTCCCGCTCGGTGGAACTTTATGAGCGCTTTCACGGCCAGCATGCTTTGCTGGATTACATCTTCACACCCCGTTTCGCGCTTTCATGCTCTGAAGAACTGATGAAGAAAACGGCAGGATTCATCCGCGAACATAGAGCTTGGGCACAGACCCATCTTGCGGAGAACCGGGATGAGGTCGCCAGCGTCTTGAAACTCTTCGGCGCGGATTCATACACCCAAGTCTATGAACGGATGGGGCTTCTGACAGACAAGACCATCCTCGCCCACGCCATCCATCTGGCGGAATCCGAGCTGGATATTCTGGCAAACCATCGCTGCAAGATTGCTCACTGCCCGGATTCCAATTTCTTTCTCAAAAGTGGAGAATTCAACTACCCGGCGATTTCCGCCAGAGATATTCAGATTGGCATCGGCAGTGACGTTGCGGCAGGGACCACCCTCAATATGCTCTATCATGCCAAGCTGGCCAATTTCCGCCAAAGCATATATTCGCTCAAACCAGAACGGCTATTGTACCACATCACTTTGGGCAATGCCCGTCTGTTGGAACTGGACGACAGGATCGGCAGCCTCGAACCTGGAAAAGAGGCGGACCTCTGTTTCCTCCGCCTGCCCTCTACTCCTATCCCGGATGAGGAGCTACTTTCCGCACTCTGTTTCTGGGGGCATGAACTCGCAGTGGAAGAGACAGTAATCGCCGGAAAGACGGTTTTCAGCCGTTTGGAAGGTTAATTGCATAGATATGGTTAAACTTGAATTAATCAAAAAGATAGAACTCCGCATGGAGTTAGCAATAATTTATTATCACACAAGGAGAGACACGTGAAAAATTCAGTCCTGATCATCCTGCTATTGGGATTCATATTAACGCTGCCTGCCTCTCTGGTATGGAACGACGCAGTTGCCATCCGCCAGGGAATAAATATCGAATGGTTTAGAACCGGTACAGCGACCTCTGATGGAGGCTCCATCTACGTTTGGTCTGACACCAAACTCGGCCAACGCGACCTCTGGGCGCAAAAAGTTGACGCCCAGGGCAACATGGTCTGGGGCGATCCCATCCTGATCGACGGCAAACCGGACCGTCAGGAAGACCCTGTGATTACCATGACCACAGACAACAATTTTATCATTGCCTGGATCGACTTTTCTGACGACCTGGACGGCAACGTCTATGCCCAGAAGATCGATACCAATGGTCAACTGCTCTGGCCAGCGGGGGGAAAGCCTGTCTGTACAACAGTTGGGGTGCAGATCGCGCTGAATATGGAAGCAGATAACGCCGGCGGTGTGTACATCGTTTGGTTGGACTCCCGCAACCCCAGCAAAGACCTTTACGGACAGCGGCTTGATTCCTCTGGAAATCCTGTTTGGGCGCTTAACGGCATACCTATCGCCAATGGTCCCGGCGACGAAGAACAAAACACCATGCTGCCCGATGGCCAGGGCGGCCTGATGATCGCCTACACCAACAGCTATGTGGAAGCGGAAGACATCTACCTCAAACGTTTCAATCCAGACGGGACGATGGCATGGCCACAAATGGTGGCGCTTTCAAACGCCGCCGGAAAACAGAGCAAAGTGCGCATGGCAGCCCTCACCGGCGGAGAATTCGCATTCGTCTGGCAGGATCAGCGCAACGCTGATCAAGACATTTACGGAATGAAAGTGAACCTGGACGGACAATTGCTCTGGCCCGATCCTTTCATGATTTACGGCGAATCTGGCAACCCTGGCTTCGCTCCTCAGATAAATCCCCGGATCGTGGCAACCAGCGACAACGCCGCCATCATGATCTGGGAAGACCATCGCATCAACAATCAGTATCCGGATCTGTTTGCCCAAAAGGTCGCCGCTGACGGCACCCTGCTCTGGGGCGCTTCCGGAGTGGCGCTCAGCGTGGCTGAATTCGCCCAGATCGGACCGCGTATGGTTTCCGATGACAACGGCGGTTGCTATGTGGTTTGGGATGATCTGCGCAACGGCAATACGCCCAACGACGATATCTATGCCCAGCATCTTTCCGCCTCTGGAACCGCGCTTTGGGAAGCCAACGGAAGAGCCGTCTGCAGCGCTCCCAACCAGCAGACCAGTGGATTGGTGAAAGTTACCAATGGCAATGTTTTCATCAATTGGATGGATATCCGCAACGGCAGCGTGGGTATCTACTATCAGGTTTACAATTCCTCCGGGACCGCGCAACTTGCCAACAACGGCGAGATGGTGTCCTGGGGCCTCAGTGGAGACGCTCCGCTGGATAATTATCTGCTCCTGCCCAGGGACAACGATGTCGTCATCATCTGGCAGGATACGCGTTTTGCCAGTCCGGGCTATCAAATCTACTTTCAATTCCTCAACTACGATGTAACTTTTGCTCTGGAGCCAAACGGCCGCCCCGTGACTCTTTTAACTGGCTACGATCAACTTACGCCCAGTGCGGCGGTAACTCCGGACGGGCATATTGCCATCACTTGGGAAGATCACCGCAACCCCGATCCCAAAATCTACCTCCAACTACTGGATCCCAGCGGAAATAGGCTTTGGGGCGATTTCGGC
>CAXYWN010000037.1:0-12282 GCA_964292625.1 uncultured bacterium | reverse complement strand
TCCAGATGGCGCGCAGCATATCGCGGTTGCCGGAGGCGTAGGCCGCCAGCACCGAGGTGATGAGCACGCCTATCAGCGTGATGGTGGAAACGAGCAGGGTGTTGGCGAAATAGGTGGCGAAGGGCACTTTTTTGAAGGCCTTCACAAAGTTATCGAAGTGTAAGCTGGGTTTCTTGCGCACCAGTTCGACCTGGTCGGCCGGAACGCCCAGATATTCCTCGTAATCGGGGGTAATCCGCCCTTCCGCGTCCAGCACGTGAATGATGGCTTCCTGGCCGTGAGTATCTACCAGGATTACCCGGTGTTCTTTGCCCGCCTCTTTCCAAACGTGATATTCTTCCTTGGGTATGAAGATGGAATCGTTTTTGTTGTATTCACTTTGGGTCATCAGAGCGGTGGAAATCATCCAGATGAAGGGGACGATCATCACGAACCCGAAGATGGAAAGGAACACGTAAACGATGGTGTTGCCAAATATCTTTTTCATCTGTCCATCCTTAATAATTGACCTTGCTTTCGAGGCGGCGCTGGATTAGCGTGAGGCCCAGGATAACAATAAAAAGGATGATGGCCGCGGCGCTGGCATATCCCATGTCCAGCTTGTCGAAGCCTTTTTCATAGATGTAATAGACAATCAGTTTGGTGGTGCCCAGCGGCCCACCCTTGTCTGTCATCATATATATCTGGGCAAAGGCCTGGAAGCTCACTATCGTGGTCATCAAAAGCACGTAGAAGGTGGTGGGGGAGATCAGCGGCACCGTGATCTTGAAAAACTGGCGTATCCTGCCGGCCCCATCGAGGTCGGCCGCTTCGTAATAGACCTTGCTGATGTTCTGCAAACCGGCCAGGTAGATGATGGTGTTGTAGCCCAGCCCTTTCCACACCGTCATTATGATGATGGAGAAAAGCGCCAGCGAGGGTCCGCCCATCCAGCTGGGAATCTGCATTCCCAAGCTGCTGAAGAATATCGTGAAGATTCCCCTTGGTTCTGCCAGCCAGAGCTGCGGTTTCATCCCCAGCCATTGCAGGAAGGTGTTGGCGAGGCCAGCTTGCTCGGAGAAGATGATTTTCCAGACGATGGACACGGCCACCAGCGAGGTCACAAAGGGCATGAAATAGATGGTGCGGAAAAAGCCCGAGAGCCACTTGATCTGGTTGAGCAACACTGCGAAGATCAGCGGCAGTATGATGCTCGCCGGAACTGCAATCAGCACCAGCCAGAGGGTGTTCATCATCGATTGCCAGAATTCGGGGTCCACGAAGAGCCTGCTGTAGTGCGAGAAACCCGTGAACTTGCCAATGCTGGTGACCCCAAAATTGAAAAAGCTGATCACAAAAGACATCAGGATGGGGACCAGGCGGAACAGCAGCAGCAACACCAACGCCGGCAGCAGATAGAGGTAGGGCTCGATCTTACGCTTTGTTTTCATTTCACCGCCTTTTAGGGATTATTGGAGTCAGGCCTCCAGTTGTTTATACTTCTGGAGTCCGCGGGCGAAGAGCTTCATCGCCTTGCGGAGCTCTGCTTCGTTCAAAACATAGGCCAGGCGCATTTCGTTGCGTCCCAGTCCCGGAGTGGCGTAGAATCCCTCGCCGGGAGCGCCCATCACCGTTTCGCCGTCGATTTCGAATTCGTCCAGCAGCCAAACGATGAATTTCTCGCAATCTTGGATGGGCAGCTTCGCCAGGATATAAAAGGCTCCCTGCGGTTTCACGCAGACAACCCCGGGTATCTCCATCAGGGCGTTGTAAACCAGATCCCGCCGAGCCTGGTATTCGCCAATCAGAGGACGGAAAAAGTCATCTTCGAGCGGAACGCAGGCCAGAGCCGCCAACTGATCCACAGTGGGAGGGCAGAGACGGGCCTGGGCAAACTTCAGGGTGGCATCCATCAGGGCCTTGTTGCGCGAAACGATGCAACCAATGCGAGCCCCGCAGGCGCTGTAGCGTTTGGAAACGCTGTCCACCAAAATGGCGTTCTCTTCGAGGCCGGGTACATGCAGGATGCTGGTGTGAGAACCGCCTTCATAGACGAACTCCCGGTAAACCTCGTCGGAGATGATAAAGATGCCGTGCTTTTTGGCCAGCGCGCCCAAGCGGAAGATGTCTTCGCGGGAATAGACCGTGCCGGTGGGGTTGCCGGGATTGCAGAGCATTATCGCTTTGGTTTTGGCTGTGATGAGGGCTTCGATGGCATCATCATCGGGAAGCTGAAATCCTGTTTCGGCCAGGGTCAAAAGGGGGCGGATGGTAATTCCCGCGATGGTCGCGAAGCCGTTGTAATTGGTGTAAAAAGGTTCAGGAACAATGATCTCGTCGCCTGCTTCCGCCACCACCATCATCGCGAAGGTCACAGCTTCGGAACCGGCTGTGGTTACGATGATCTGGTTTTCCTTGAGCGGGATATCGTGCTTGGCGTAATACTCCACCAAGCCTTCACGGTAGGCGTCCAGTCCCTGGGAAGGCCCGTAAGCCAGCACCTTCTCCGAAAAAGAGTGGTAAGCGTCGATCATTTCTTGGGGCGTCGGAATATCCGGTTGGCCAATGTTGAGTTGGTAAACTTTCAGGCCGCGTTTTTTGGCGGCAACCGCGTGGGGCATCAATTTGCGGATGGGGGAGGCCTGGATATCCAGTGCGCGTTGCGAAAGCTTCATTATCAGTTCCTCATTAGATTTTTTACCATCTTTTAAACGTCTTGCCATTTGACAAGTAAAATCTTGCGCCGGGAGCTTGATATGGCCTGATGCAGGCTCAATAGAAAAAGACTTTGAGGGTTGAGCCGATCAGATAGCTGGCCTCAGGATGTCCATCGTGCTGTCCGTAAGCCGCGTAGGCGGCCAATTGGAGATTGTTGAGGTTAAGCTCCAGCCCGCCATTGGCTTCCCAGCCTGTTTTACGGACCATTCCGCCGGTCCCGAATAGCTTGATCTTTTCGCCGAGGGCGATATTGGTGTATCCAACGATGCCCAGATACATATCCGGAGCGTCGGATTGGCCCCAATACCAGTTCAGGGGATCGAAGCCCACCCAGCCATCGAAGTGCTGGCCGATGCCAAAAATGTAGAGTTTGTTCATGTAATACTGTGAAAGTGAGTAATTCAATCCCGGTTCTTCGTTGCTGTAATAGAGGGCGTCCACGCCAAGCTCCAGAGGTTTGAAGCTTGCGCTGACGCGGGCGGCGGCTCCATAAGCGAGATCGGAGCCATTGACTGAGCGGGAGTGCTGAAGGATGCCGGTGAGATCGAGATTTACGGGGTTCAGCTCCAAAGCAAGATAGGGAAGAGCGGTTACGATATCTGTGGAAACATCCTCGCTGCCAGCTTCGTTGAGGGTGTAAAAGGCCTGCAAGCCCCAGTTCTTATGCTGAAAAGAGAGCAGGAAGCTGTTCACGTCGTCGGCGAGCAGATAGCGGGAACCTTCCACCTGTTTGATCCAACCGAGGGTGCTTTGCATTCCGGGGATGGCGTCGTTGGCGACGGTGATGCCGCTAAAGGAGTCATCCAGCATGAGGGAGCGGTGATCGGCCCAGTACTGTTGTCCGACCCGGATATTCGACTTCAAGGCTTTGATGCGGTAATCCACATAGAGTTCATAAGCTGTTAGCGGGATGCCGGCACTAATGCCTCCGCCGGGATGATCTTCATCGGAAAGTCCCCAGACAATGTCGCCTAACTGGAGATTGACGCGTAGCAGCAGGTCGGGATTCACGTGCAGGTTTGCTCCCAGCCAGAGTTTGCTGTCGATATGCATGCCGAGTTCGTCGCTGGCATCTGCGTAGTAGATTGCGGCTCGGGTCCGGGCTTCGCCGTCGAGGGTGAATTGCACAGCGCCAAGAAAAGATGCAGCGAGGCACAGTATTATTAAAGCGAAAACGATTTTACGCATGGGAACTCCTTTGATCCATTAATCGTATAAAAGGTTAAGGAAGCAGGTTTCAGAGGGCCAGCGGTTTCAGCCCCAGTTCACGCTGCATAGTCTCGATGTCCTTTTGCAGGTTGGGGATGATGGGCACGCCCAGGCGGCGGATCTCGAGTTCCTTCTCATATTCCTTTTCTCCCGCCACCCAGATCCGGTCGTGTCCCGGCATGCGCTTCGAGTTCTGCAGTTCTCGGCAGATGGCGCCGCTGGTTTGTTTAAATTCGGCGAGGTCGGTGAAGAAATCGATATTGATCGCCAGGAATAGGTGTCCCAAGCGGTAAGGAGCGGGTTTGCCGGACTCATCTTTGCCCAGCAACTGGTTCATATAGCTGCCGTTTTGCAAGCCGGCGCAAAGGATCTCGACCATGGTGGAAAGCCCGTAACCCTTGTGAGCTCCGGTGAGTTCGTCCACTCCTCCGATAGGCAGCAGCGAGGCGGTTTGCTTCACCAGATCAATCAGCAATTTGTTGGTATCTGTCTGGGGATTTCCCTCCAGATCAATAGCCCAAGCGTCGGGGGTGGCTTTTTCCTCACGGGAATATTGCTCGATCTTGCCGCGCTGGCTGATGGAGGTGGCAGCGTCGTAGATGAAGGGAAAATCCAGATCGGTGGGAGCCCCGAAGCAAATGGGATTGGTGCCCAACAGCGGCTGCACGCCATGAGTGGGGCAGACGGAGGGGCGGGCGTTGGTGAAATTGAGGCCGAGCATATCCGCGTCGCAGGCCATTTGAGCGTAGTAGCCGCAGATTCCGAAATGGGTGGAATCTCTCACCGCCACAGCGCCCAGGCCGTATTGCCGGGCTTTGGAGATGGCCGTTTCCATGGCGCGGAAAGCGATTACATGCCCCATCCCATGATTGCCGTTCCAGACGGCGGTCGCGGCTTTATCGCGCACGATATCAATCTTCGTGAGGGGGCTTTGAATTCCCGCTCGGATGCGGTCGTAATACATTTTAAGGCGGCCGATGCCGTGGGATTCGATGCCTCGCAGATCGCTGGCAATCAGGATATCAGAACAGATGCGGGCATCCTCGGCAGGAATTCCTACGTGGGTGAAAACTTCTTGGATAAAACCTTTCAAGGTTTCGACGGGTAGTCTTTTCATGGTGTCTCCTCCAAAATCAGGCTGGTGGCAGCATTAGCGCCTTCAGAGGCGGAAAGCCGTTGAAATTGACCGAGGAATAACTCTGGGTGTAAGCCCCGGTGGTGAAAATATAGACCCTGTCCCCAGGCTGGGTGCTTTCAGGCATATGGTATTTGTAGTTTTCATACATGATGTCCATGCTGTCGCAGGTGGGCCCGGCCAGGATAATCTCGTCGGAGAGTCCTTCGCGCTCGAAGTAGATGGGGAATTTGATGGATTCGTCAATCGTCTCGATCAGACCGCCGAACTTGCCAACATCCAGATAGACCCATTTGTAGAGGTTGTTTTTGGCCTTTGTGGCGATATTGATGACCTCCGAGACCATGATGCCGGAGTCGGCCACCAGCGAGCGCCCCGGCTCCATAATCAGTTGAGGTATATGATCGCCAAAATCCTCCTGGATAAAGCGCATGATTTCGGAGCTGTATTCAGTGATGGAATAGGCTGGATCCACATAACTGGCGGGATAACCTCCGCCGTGATTGATCATCTGCAGCTCGATGCCTTCTTCCAACACTGCGTCGAAGAGGTATTTGGCGCGGGCGATGGCGTCGTCCCACTGGCCAATGTCGCGCTGCTGCGAACCGACGTGGAAAGAGACTCCCCAGGGTATCAGGCCCAGTCCCGGGGTCTTGAGAATGAGGTGATAAATCAGGTCTGGATGCGCGCCAAACTTGCGGGAAAGCGGCCAATCGGCTCCCGTCCCTTCGGTGAGGAGGCGGAAATAGACTCTCGAACCGGGGGCGTTCTCGGCTATCCGCAGCAGGTCGGATTCGCTGTCTGTAACGAACATGCGCACGCCCTGCTCATAAAAATAGCGGATGTCTTTGCCCTTTTTAATCGTGTTGCCATAGCTCATTTTGTCTGGCGTGATGCCCAGCCGCAGCAGTTGCTTGAGCTCGCTCACGGAGGCAACGTCAAAATTTGAACCGAGTGAATCCAGCAGTTGGATCACCTCGTTCATCGGGTTGGCCTTCACGGCGTAATAGATATTGAGATTGGGAATGCTGTGTTGCAGCTCCAAATACTTGGCGCGGATGATATCCGGATCGATGATCAGAAGCGGGCTCTCATGGTCCTGGGCAAACTCGCGGAAACGGGCAAAACGCTCCGGCTCCATGTAGCGGGCAATATTAAAGCTATATGGCTCTTGGTACATTGTCGAAGTCCTCTTTGTCGTTGATGAAGTTCAAGATTTACGCGGGCAAAAATATGTCAACCTTTCTGATTGTCGCTATTTTGCAGGGGTGATGCTTTGAGTCTGGAATGCGGCTTACGAGGAGGGATCAGTATTCTGGGCGGTTGTATCTGCTGCGGCCCAGGCTCTGACGGAATTTCGGGGCAAAGATGCTATTGGGATTGCTTTTCAAAAAATCCCTTGCCAGGCGTTGGGTCGCTTCTTCCTCATCGCTGAGTTTCAGGCGCAGCAAAGCCGCGTATTCCGCGCTGACGGGGTCTTGCCAATCGCGAGCCAAAAGTTCGCGGGCTTTGTCCTGTGCGCCCAACAGGATGGCCCATTCGATGGCCAGAGTGAGCAACTCCTCATCATCCGAGGATGCATAGATTACGGCCAGGGAGTCCACCGCGGCGGGATCGCCCAAGAGCATCAGCCGGCTGGCGGCGTGAAAGCGGACCAGGTCATCGCCGCTGAGTCCGAGGATAAACATCATCTGGTAAATGGCGTCGTTCACATAGATGCCGCCGGGATAGCGGATCACATATTCATTCATCAGGCTGTCTGCAATGTCCGTGTTCCCGCTCATCAGTTCGATAATGAAGTGCAGGTAGTCGCGGGCTTCCCTGTGCAGGGGTTCGTTTACGCTCGCCAGTTTGGTCAGAGCGCCGGAGAAATCCTGGTCGATCATCTGAAGGCGCACCAGCGCCAGATCGATGTTCTGGCGGTCATAGCTGTTGCCGCAGAATTTCCGGGCTTCCTCATACCAAGCGGTGGCGGAGCCGGTGTCCCGTTCCAGGATAAGTTTGTTTTCCGCCATCAGCCGGCGGGCGTTCAGATTGATGCCTTTCCTCTGATAATTCTGGCGCTCCAGCATCAGCGAATCGGCTATCACAGCGGACAGCAGGGAATCGGTTTCGGCCCGTCGTCCGTTGCGGTAGTGGATATAGGCTTGCCGGAGGCGATAATCGTTTGTTTCCGCCACATCAACGGAGCTGCCTTCCAAATACTGGAACGACGAAAGAGCGACCTCGTCGTTGAGCAGGACGTACTGCTGATCGGCAAAGCTGAGCAGACGATCCCGGGACAAGGTTTTATATACTTCCAGGGCTTCCGAAGCTCGGTTTTGGGAGACCAGCGCGTTGGCATAAAGTTCTTTAATGATGGGATTGGCGCTTGCAGCAGCGAATTCCCCGATGGTCTGGATTCGGCTGGGATCTTCGCCCAGAATGATTTTGCACTGGTTGTTTATGAAATACAGGTTGGCAGGATTTTTCTCCAAAAAAGTGAGGTATTCGTTCAGCGCCAGGTCGAAGCGCCGAAAATTGAGAGCGGCATTGGCGGTCTCCAGCCGGAAGAGGTCAGGATTCGCCAGTCTGGTCCGGGCATCATCGTAAAGCCTCAAAACCTGTTCGTAAAAGCCCCGCCGTTCGAAATACGAGGCCAGGAGGCGATAGGTGTTTTCGCTGTAACCCGTCCGGACGAGGTGAGTTTGGCCGAGCTCCCATGCGGCATCTGGTTTTCCCTGCATCACCAGCAGGAGGATTTCCTGTTCGGTGGCCTGATTCGCCGGCAGGATGCGGCGGTATTGACGCAGGAGGTTTTCCGCCTTGTCGAGCTGGGAGGTCTGGTTATAGATATTCAGGAGCTGGAACACGCTGTTGGCGTCGTCGGGGAACTTTTCCAGCACCTGCAAAAAGAGTCGTTCCGCCTCCGCGAATTGGCGCTGGCTGATCATCTGATAAGCTTGCTGGGAGAGGGTCTCACCTTCGTTGTACTGGGCCGCCAGAGGAATCAGGACCAGCAGGGCGAACATGAGCAGGAGGAGGCGTTTCATTCGTTCAAAAGTTTGAGATATTTGAGGATCACCTGCTGATAGGAGGCGGGGAAGAGGCGGTAGGAATCCTCCAGCATGGCTTTGCGGCGCAGGGCGTCATAATCCGTATCCACGCTGCTTTGACGCGTTCCAGGGCCTGCAGACTCAGCCTGGCGGCGTTCGCTATGTTCGCGCTTGTTGATGCTGCGCTGAGCGTCCAAGAGACGGGAAACGATGTTCTCCTGGCGGTTGAGCAGGTCCCGTGAAAGCTGATTGTTGCGGAGTTGGCGGGAGATCGCCTCCGCTTCGTCGATGATCTGTTTGATCGCGTTGCCCTGTTTCTGCGCCTCGGGATTGTTCTGCAGGGCTCGCTTCAGATTTTCCGCCAGCCGTTCCTGATCGGAGGCCAGTTTCTGGATCTGCTGCTGCATTCCCGCGTCCATCCTGCCACCCTGCTGCTGAAGCTGCATCATCAGTTGCTCCGAAAGCATATTCATCGCCATCTGTTCCTGTCCCATTTGCCCCAGAGTCTGCATCAGGGATTGCATCCCGCCGCTTCCGCCGCCGCCCGAGGAGGGATTATTCATGGCTTGGATGAGGTCGTATGCCATCAGATTCAGGCCTTTCTGGATGGCTTCCAACTGAGTGGGAATCTGGGCGTACTGCATCTCATTGACGTTGATGAAAATCTCGCGGTAAGCCTTGTTGGTGTCCGTGAGGTCGATATAAAATTTGGGAGGCAGGAACATCGTTACCTGCGGGATGCTGAAGAGGCGGTTCAGGGACACCTGGACGCCTTCATATTGTGCGATGAGGTCGTTCACGATGGGGTAGGGGTCGCTGCTGTAGAGGCCCCGGAGTTCCTCGTGCTGCTTGGAAAAGATGAGCAGTTCCCGGATGCCTTTTTGCATCGCGGAGGTCACTTCCTGCATGCTGCCTCCGCCCATGGAACTTTTCATTTCGCCCAGTCGGCGGGTGTATTGCCGCATTTTTTCCAGCGCCTCGGATTGTGATTGGCTGGACGCGGAACGCTGATTCTGCTGCAATTTCTGCTGGCTCTGCTGCATGCTTTTCTGCAGCTCCCCGCTCTTCATATCCTGCTTGAGCGCGTTCATTTCCTGCTTCAGTTGTTTGTCTTTGGGAGGGTCGAGCAGCTTGTCGGCATCTTCCACGGCTTTCTGCAGGTTATCAAATTTATCGCTGATATTTTCTTGTTCCTGGGCCAGGCGATCCTTGTTTTCCTTGGCGTCGCCAGTCTTATCCTGGAGGGCGCTCTGCATTTTCTCCATTTCTTTGGAGATCTGCAAAGCCTTGTCCAGCGCCTGTTCTTTTTTGATGCTTTCCAGCAGTTGGAGGGTCTGATCAATCTTTTGACTGAAATCCTCCATCGAGAACTTCATATTTTCCATCGCCTTGCGCAGCTCTTCCGGCTTGATGTTCATCAGCGCCTGTTCAAATTTGCTCATTGCCTCGCGGAGTTCCTCGTTGCTGATTTCCTCCATCAGTTCCTGGATTCTCTGCATCTTATCCAAGGTTTCCTGGGAGACCGCTTCGTTTACCTGAATCCGGTCGATCAGCTTCTGAAAGTCCTGAGCCACGGTTTCCATCTGCTCGGTAAGTTGCTGCTGGTTTTCCAGCATATTTTCCAGCTGTTTTTTGTCTTCCCACTCCACATTGTCCTGCTTGAGCAGTTCGCGGCGTTTTTGCTCGAAATCCTTTTGCAAATCGCGGGATTGCTTGAGGGCGGATTGCAGGTCCTCGGTGCCGAGTTTTTCCTGCCTTTCAATCTCCCTGAAAATCTCCTCAATGGAGGGGAAGCGGGCTTTATATTTGGCGGATTGGGCGCTCTGGCGGTCGGGCGAGTTGTCGTAAACCTGCGCCCAATAGGTCACGGCGTCACCCGGCAGAAGTCCGAATCCCTTGAGGTCGAAAGTGTGGTCCAGCGTGAAAAGTTTGGAGGGAATCAGGGACCGCAAAATCAACGACTGGACGGGGCGGTCGTTCACCTGGTAATGCAAACTGAGGTCGCGCAGCCCAAAATCGTCATTGGCGGTGATGATCAGCGGCAGCAACTGGGTTTGATCCAAAATCACGTCCTCGCCGGGGAACAGGATGCGAATTTCCGGCACGTTATCCGGGATTACGGCGATGGTCTTCTCTTCCGGACGGGACTTGCGCCCCAGGGCGTCCGTGAGTTCCAGATACCAGGTCTTGGCTGTGCTGATGGTCAGCCTCGTGCTGAAACTTGTTTCGTCCACCCGCTGCATCGTCTGCGCAGTGCCGTCGGAAAAGCGCATCACAGCTTGCTGCACAGGGATGTTGGTGCCCACGGATAGGATTACCTCGCTGTGCTTGTAGGCCTCGATATTGCCATAGCTGAGGCTGTCTGTGCGGCTGCCCATACCTGTATAGGACGGATATTTATAGTACAGTTCCCAGCTCCGGGCGTAAGGCTCGTCCAGGCAGACAACTTTGTAAACGGGGCTTTTCGCCGCTTCGTTTTGCACGTAGTATTCGAGGGAGTATTCCAGCGCGGGGAAACTGTAGGAATATTCTGTCATCCCCAATTCCCGCCACTCTTTGTCCCAACGGTAAAAGAGGCGGTGTTTCAACCTCGTATCCGGATCCAGCACCTTGATGATGAGCTGCTGACCTTTGCCCAGAGTCACGTTTCCGGGGCTGAGTTCAATGCTTTTCTTGTATTCAATCGAGTCTGCCTTCACGGCGCGAAACTGGTTCAGGGCATAGCGGAAATCGTTCCAGGATAGCGCCCAGACGCTGCCTATGCCCACCAAAACGAAGAGGATCAGGAACCACTGATTGGGCTGATAGAGCCGGGGAAGGCGGTATTTGGACGCCTGGAGACGGTTTTGCGCCTGACCCGCCAGAGCCTCCAGAACAGGCTCGCTTTCCTTTTGCTGCTTCAGTTCCCAGAGGTTTTGATAGAGGTCGTCGTCGTGCGGAGTCTGGTGGTCCAGCCAGCGGGCGGTGCCCCGGACATCGAAAAAGGCGCAGATGCCACGATAGAACAGAAAAAGCGGAATAGCGACCATCAGCACCTTGAGGGCGTAATTTAGATATATCAGCGCGGATGACTGCGCCGGCAGGTTCAGCCAAACCAGAAAGTAGGCGTGCAAACCCGCTGCGAGGCAGAGAAGCGTCCAGACCAGGGCGCGTGCCCCAATCTGCAGGTTCAAGCCCCGCTTGAAGTTACGCAGTTTGTTCAAGAATTCGTTCATCGCTATATTAGTTTCCAAACCTTAAGTTTGGAGTATGGGGTATTTCGTCAATCATATTTTCGTCTGAGAACACAATTTTCCGCGCTTTTCAGCCATTTATATACAAAACAGCGGGCTTTTAACCGTACTATCCATAGGCCTGTGATTTCGGAACGATCACCCCGCCCCAGGCTTCCACACCAAGTTTCACCATTGTCATTCCGGGACGAGTACTTTGCTCTAAGTTTTACTCGCCTAAGTTTCACCATTGTCATTCCGGATCGGCCTTTTGGGGCCGTATCCGGAATCCAGCCCGTAAAACAAAAAAGAGCTCAAACCTACCCGGGGCTTATATTTGCGGAGCAAGTATCATCGTCTCCCAGACTATTATACACCCATCTCTGATGACACTCCCGGAGCTAACACTCCAAGTTCTGCAGATACGTCCAGATGGGCAATTGCCGACGGGCTGGATTCCGGGCCTGCCGCGAAAAGCGTCATCCCGGAATGACAGGTCTTAGATTGGGTGGGTAAAGGCGGAACTGGGAGCACCATCCCGGAATGACACGTCTGAGATTGGGTGGGTAAAGGCGGAACTGGGAGCACCATCCCGGAATGACATGTCGGGGTTTGTATGGGTAAAGGTGAAACTGGGAGCACCATCCCGGAATGACAGGTCTGAGTTTGAGTGGGTAAAGGCGGAACTGGGAGCACCATCCCGGAATGACATGTCGGGGTTTGTGTGGGTAAAGGTGAAACTGGGAGCACCATCCCAAAATGACGGATCATCACACGTTTTTGCCTAACCAGGCTGAGGTATTCAGCCCGGAGGGCGGCAGACCGATAGCGAGGGTGCGTAAGCCCCTCGTAACACGTGTCAAAAGGACAAACAAGCCCCTTGTGGGCGACAGAATGACTCCCCTGGGCAGAAAGTGGAACCTCATTAATGTGACGAACCATTCCATCAATTCTAATAGTTCTAATAATTCTAATAATTCCCTGCTTACGGCCC